>JAADIO010000053.1 GCA_013151235.1 Deltaproteobacteria bacterium
GATCTTCCCGATCATATTGTGGAGCATTACTTCATTCTTTTGAGGATAGAGCGGGACCTCTGGAAGAAGAAACTCCCTTCACCATGATGACCACGGACCGTAAACAGCCCGCATGAATTGGTGTTAGGCCTTGACGGGCTGTTACCGAGATATCGCTTATCAATTAAACGCCTATCCCCGAATCCGGGTCAGACCAAAAAGCCCGACAAGACCACTCCCCAACAGCAAAAGAGAGGCCGGTTCGGGAACGACCGTTGCGATCCCGCAAAGTTTCGAGCTTTTCACGAAAACATCGCCCCCGAAAAATGGGATGGCTGCAAGATCCACCTGCAGCTGCCGGTCACTGTTCAAAGCAGCCAAGGCCGGAGCCGGAAGATCAAACAGCATCAGTCGATTCTGCAACAGACTGCCTGGAACCCGGCTCACAAAAAGCCTTTTCCCCAGCGGTATCCCATCGCCCTGCACACCAATGATTGATAAACCGATGGAAAGATTCAGATCGGGAGGGCAGATATGTCCTGTCCCGGTCGTGATATCCGCCTGGATAAGCAATTTCGCTGCATTAATCGTCACATCCTCTCCCCCCGGCAGGGGCGGAGAAAAATCCCCGTCATCGAGAACATGGAGATAACTCGTGCTTCCCGGATTCAGAACCGTATCGCTGAAAGTAATCGGTGACGCTTCCAATACACTCGCGGTCACCATCCATAACAACAACACAGCCAAGCTGCTGAATATCCTGTATTTCATTTTCTCATCCTCTCCTTATTCCGTTTCGTTTCAAAAGTCAACGCACCACATGCCCCTCATAATCTCTTCTCTCTCAACCACGCTTCCGGGCAAAACCGGATCAGTTCGATCAGACCGGAAGCGATGTGAGGAGAAGAGATCCGAGCTTGGGAACGACATTCACATCAACACTGACAAACGACAACGTTCTCCTAAAAAAATACTCAATTCACCAACCCTGATGGCCCTGGTGGCCTCCCATAATAGCTTCGTTAAATTCCGAAATCGCGTCTCCCTACAGAACCGTTTCCGTCCAGATCTCGATCCGGATCAGGGGTTGACACTTCAGTACAACGGATATGATCTCATGCCTGAAGTAAGCTGTTTATCCTATATTAGAAGTAACTTGAGAAGGGCAAAAGTCGCGGAGAACGTAAAATATTTTCGCACATTTAAAAAGGACATGACAGCCTTCCATCTGGTTTATTTCAGTCCGCCAAGAACAAACAACCGGAAGGAGACCACCATGTCCAGAAAAAATTGTAACGTAAAATCAGGAAATTTGATAGAGATCGATGAAACGAAAGTTACCCGGCACTTGAGCGAAATTGTTCGGGGGACTGTAGAAGAAACGTTGAACAGCCTACTGAGGCGAAAACCGATAGATTGTGCAATGCAAAGAGATTCAAAAGCACCTCAAGGATAAAAGTCCATCTATGCCGACTCGGACCACTCCAGAAAATGGTTTTTCAGGTGGCTCAAGAGATACCAAATCGGTGACACCGCACCGGGAATGTAAGGAATTCAGGTCGGGAAACCCGCAAAACAACGCTCGGGTCGCGGCGGTCCACACAAGCAAACAGGTTATGCCGCCTCAATTCGAGACATGCGTATAGATCATTGTCGTCTTGACGTCCTTGTGCCCAAGCAATTCCTGTACCGTTCTGAGGTCATACCCGTCATGCAGGAGATGTGCAGCATCGGAGAAAAAATAACATCCAGCATTTTACACCTATTCTTTAGAATGAATATACGTGATACTATATTTTGAATCTTCTTCTGTCAAGGCCTTTCCGGGGCGCGAAATTTATATAAAAAAACGCCGCCCCCGGCTGGAGAGCGGCGTTTCAATTACCAATGGTGGGCGATGCCGGGTTCGAACCGGCGACTTCCACCGTGTGAAGATGGCACTCTCCCACTGAGTTAATCGCCCATGATCCTGTTGCACAGGGAAAGATCGTATAAAAATCGCTTGATATGTCAACTGCTGTTTTGCTTTACTTCGGCGTCGGTGCTTCCGTCTTCAGCGCGGTCTGTATCGTTGCCGCTTGCTGCAAGGAGTCAAGATATTTGCTTAATTTTGTCCGGAAGGCGGCCTCCTCCAGATATTTCCTGATATTCTTAGACGCCTCTTTGAGGGGGATTTCCCGGCCCGGTTTCCTATCCATACACTTGATGATATGAAATCCGAAGAAGGTCCGGATCACGTCGCTGGTCTGCCCCACCTTGAGAGAAAAGGCGGCCTGATCAAATTCCGGAACCATCTGGCCATGGGTAAAATACCCGAGGTCACCACCGTTCATTTTGGCCGAAGGGTCTTCGGAGTTCTCCCGGGCAAGGGTATTAAAATCCTCTCCCTTTTTCACACGTGCCAGCAGAGCATCAATCTTTTTCCGTGCTGCGGCTTCTTCCTTTTTCGGTGCATTCTTGGCAACCCGGATGAGAATATGACTGGCCCGGACCGATTCGGGCTCTTTCATCTTGTCCTTGTTCTTTTCGTAGAAAGCCTTTACCTCATCGTCGGAGACGGTGATTCCCTTCCGGATCTTTTCATCGAGGAGCGTCTTGATTCGGATGCTTTTCTCGACCTTTCCGCGCAGGTCCGCTTCCGTCATTTTCTGCTTCGCCAATGCCTTTTTGAACCCCTCTTCGCCGGGGAAGGACTTTTTCAGTGACACAATCTTTGCATCTACAAGGCTGTTGAGGTCGTCAATTTTGAGCTTCTTGCCTTCCTGGTTGAGCAGTTCCGTTTCGATCATCTTCTGAAGCACCGTCTTTTTGAAATCATTCATCTGTTTTTCAGAAGTCACCATTCCCTTGATCTGCGGGTTCTGGCCCAGCGCCGCATTCACGGCCTGTGTCAGGTCCGTTGCGGGGATCTCCACATGATTTACTTCCGCCACAACACCGGCCGGAAGTTCGGCCGACTGCTTCACGGCGGGGGTATCAGGTGCCGCCTTGGCGGAATCCTTCGCGGCCGGACAGGCCGTGACAAGCAACAAGCCCAGGATAAACCCGTATGCGCTGATGGTACGGAATGTTCTTCTCAATGTCAGTCTCCTTTTGGACAGATCACGAATGAGGCGCCGGAGATCTCACAAGACTCCGAGCGCAGAAAACAGTAGAGATCATATCAGGGGCCATGGCAGGGGGTCAAGATATTTTTCCCCGTCCCCGGGGTTGCCGAAATGGGAATTCTCTGTTACCTATTGAAAGAGAAAGCACTCTCTGCCTGAACGGAAAACAGGAGGCGTACCATTGGGAATGAATGTTGTGCAAAAGATTCTTGAAGCCCACCGGGTGAAGGGGAGAGAAATCCCCGGAGAAGAGATCGCCCTCCGAATCGACCAGACCCTGACGCAGGATGCAACGGGAACCCTGGTCTATCTGGAATTCGAGTCTCTGGGAATCCCCCGGGTCCGGACGGAGCTTTCCGTCAGTTACGTAGATCATAATCTCCTCCAGGCCGATTTCAGAAACGCAGATGATCATCGGTTTCTCCAGTCCACGGCCGCCCGATACGGGGCCTGGTTTTCCCGGCCGGGGAACGGAATCTCTCATCAGGTCCACCTGGAAAGCTTCGGCATCCCCGGCAAGATCCTTCTCGGTTCGGACAGCCATACACCGACGGGGGGCGGACTCGGAATGCTGGCCATCGGTACGGGCGGTCTCGATGTGGCCATGGCCATGGCGGGGAAGCCATTTTACCTGAAAGCCCCGAAAATTTGGGGCGTACGCCTGACCGGTGAACTCCCCCCCTGGGTTTCCGCCAAGGACGTAATCCTTGAGATGCTCCGTCGTTTTTCCGTAAAAGGGGGCGTGGGAAAGATCATAGAGTATTTCGGCCCCGGCGTGGCCGCCCTGCAAGTCCCGGACCGGGGGACCATTGCCAACATGGGAGCGGAACTCGGCGCCACGGGGACGGTTTTTCCTTCGGATGAAAATACCCTCCGGTTCCTTGCGGCCGAAGGAAGGGAGGACCAATGGCGGGCGCTGACGGCCGATCCCGATGCCGAATACGATGAAATTACCGAGATCGATCTCTCCACGCTGGAACCCCTGATCGCCTGCCCTTCCTCCCCCGATAATGTAAAAAAGGTTTCCGAAGTGGAAGGGACAGCAGTGCACCAGGTCATTATCGGCTCCTCCGTCAACTCCACCTACCGGGACCTGATGGTGACGGCACTGGTTATGGAAGGTCGGCAGGCCCATCCGAACGTGAGCTTCGAAATCAATCCCGGATCCCGTCAGGTCATGGAAAATGTGGCCGCAGGCGGCGGGATACTTCCCCTGATCCATGGCGGCGCCCGCATTCACCAGTCGGGCTGCCTGGGATGCATCGGAATGGGACAGGCCCCGGCCACGGGGACGGTCTCGCTTCGGACCTTTCCCCGGAACTTCCCCGGCCGGAGCGGCACCGAAGGAGACCGGGTCTATCTCTGCAGCCCGGAGACAGCCGTGGCCGCAGCGGTCTTCGGCAAGATCACCGATCCCCGGAAATTGGGAAACTATCCGCGAGTCGATCTCCCGGAACAGTTCATCGTGAATAACGACATGATCCTCCCGCCCCCCGAGGATGGGTCGCAGGTCGAAATTCTCCGGGGCCCGAATATCCAGCCCTTCCCCGAACTTGACCCCCTTCCCGACGAGATCGGAGGGGAGGTCTGGCTCAAGGTGGGAGACAACATTACCACGGATCATATCATGCCGGCCGGGAGCCGGGTCCTCCCCTTCCGGAGCAATATCCCGGCCATCAGCGAATTCGTCTATCACGCCGTCGATCCCGGTTTCGTGAGACGGGCCCGGGAGAACGGGACGGGGATCATCATCGGTGGAGAAAATTACGGACAGGGATCCTCCCGGGAACATGCGGCGCTGGCACCCCGCTACTTGGGGGTCCGGGCCAAGATCGTAAAGAGTTTCGCCCGGATTCACAAGGCCAACCTGATCAATTTCGGGATCCTGCCGCTGGAGTTCGTCGATCCGGCGGATTATGACCGTATTTCCCAGGGGGACGACTTCCGGATCATCGACGCGAAGAAGATCCTGGCGGGAGGGGGCGACGAGATCTCCGTCAAAATCGGGACGCGTCGTATCCTCTCCCGGGCGATCCTCTCCGAACGGGAGCGGAAAACACTGATCGCCGGAGGGTTGATCAACTACGTCAGGAACGATACGATCGGGTAGCCAGTGGCGCTTTCTTCTCTTTATATGATAAAACCCGCAGACATTTCGACAGAATCAACAAGATGGGACAAGCGATGCACCTCCCCTGGGACAAAATCGATACAGTTCTCCTCGATATGGACGGGACTCTTCTCGATCTCCATTTCGACAACTACTTCTGGCTCGAATATGTCCCCGCCGTCTATGCCGACGGCAATGGAATTTCCAGGGATGAGGCGACGGAAGAACTCCTGAAGCGATACAAGCGGGAAGAGGGGACCCTGAACTGGACCGACCTCGACTTCTGGTCAAGGGAACTCGACCTTGATATCCCAACCCTCAAGACCGAGGTGGACCACCTGATCCAGGTCCATCCTCATGTCGAATCTTTTCTGAAGTTTCTGCAAAAATCGGAGAAAAAGATCTACCTCGTCACAAATGCACACAGCAAAACCCTCGATCTGAAAATGAAGAAGACCCGGCTCAGCCCCTGCTTCCACGGCATTATCTCGGCACACGATCTCGGGATTCCGAAGGAGAAGGCCCGATTCTGGGAGGTCCTTGATGAAAGAATCGGCTACAATCCGGAGCGGACCCTGCTGGCCGAAGACAGCGAGGCCAACCTGCGATCCGCTCAGACCGCCGGGATCGGTCATCTCATCTTTGTTGCCAAACCGAGTACAAAGGACCCGCCGCAAAGCTCCGCCGACTTTCCCTCCATTCGCTACTTTAACGAACTCCTTCCCTCCTGACGGTGGGTTTCACGCCTCTCCGGGAAAAAGGTTGTGTTTGTTGACAATTTACACTATAGTAGAAATAGAGGTGACGGATTTATGACCGGGGCACAAACAGACAATCATTGCATAACTGAAGATCGGCGGGAGACACCTCGCCGGGACACGGAGTTTCCGGCCCGGTTTCGTGTGATCAGTGGAGAAACGGGCAGGGTGAGCAAGGAAATCCCCGGTGCCGTAAAGAACCTGTCGGAATCCGGTTTCTGCTTGGCCACCAACTTTACTATCGTGGAAGAACTGCATGTTCTCTCCAGCAGTTCCGGCGTGACGGGGAATATTCTGGAACTCACGATTTCCGTTCCAGGCCACAATAACCTGAGAATGTCCGGGACCGCCTGCTGGTATGATCTGACCGACAAAGACGATCCTTACCGTTACAACGTCGGAATCCACATCACGGAAATTTCCTCCGCAGACCTTACTTCTCTGAAAAGATTTCTCAAAGAAGAACGAAAAGCCCGGTGGAAATCCTTTGGGAAAAACTGGTTGTCACGATTCCGGCGGAAAGGTTGAAGCATTCCATTCATCAGGAAGTTCGGTGACTCCCCGGAGACCTGCCGGCCGGTATGTAAAGAACAGATAGACGTACGGAGATGATTGCCAAGAGAATCTTCGCCGGCATGGAACGCTCACACGGAGGAAAGCCACAGGCAAGACCTTCCTACTTAAGCACCGCCATTTTCTCCAGCGCAATCTTCGCTTCCTCACTCTTGGGATACTTATCCACAATCTTCTTCAGGATCTGACGGGCCGTATCATTGTCCTTCAACTCGTGGAAGGCGAGACCCTCTTTAAGCAAAGCCGCCGGAACCTTGTCCCCTTTGGGATATTGCCGGACCACTTCCTCGAATTCGATAATGGCTTCATCATATTTCTTCAGGCCGTAATAGCATTCCCCGATCCAGTATTGAGCATTGTCACTCAGATCATGCCCGGGATACGCCTTGATAAATTTGCGAAATCGTCGGATGGCCGGATCATATTTGTCCGCCTTCAGAAGATCCATTGCATCATTATAGGCTTTCCTCTCCGGAGTTACTTGCGGCAATGCCTGCACTGCACCCTTCCCGGCACCTGACGAGGGGGCCGTTGCCGGGGCAACCACCTTTTCCTTGAGGGAAGGCGCCGGCGAAGTCCCGCCGGGCATTGCCGCTTCCGGTACGCTCTCCGCCGGAGAAGAGAACTGCGTCTCCAACTCCCGGACCTTCCCCTCCAGGGACTGCAACCTTTCCTTCAAAGAGCGGATCTCTTCATAGACCCCTTCCTGATTGAAAATCGGGTTCTCCTTCGGGACGATCCCCGTTTGCAGATCATCCAACCGGCCGGAGAGGATCTGGATCTGGCTGTTTATTTTATCCATCCGGGCCGCATGATCGGCAAGCCGGGTCCGAAGATCCCGGGAAGCTACCCCCCATTCCGCAGACTTCGACAGAACATCCTTCATCTGCCCTTCCAGGAAATTAATACGGGCATCCTGATCCATGGACGCACATGCCGTCAGCAGGAAACCCACAAGAACCGGCACAATCCACTTGAATCCTTTACCAATCATATCAAACCCTTCTGATGATGAAACAACTCATTCCTGCCGGGAATACCCGAATAGGAGATTGGAAGATTGATGAAGTCGTAAAAAGTCGTTTTCCGGATTCCGTTCATGGTTCGACAGGCTTCCGAGCATGGTGAGCTTGTCGAACCACACGAACGGAATATCAATCACTTACACCGTTCGCCCTGAGTACGCCTGTCCTGAGCCGGCCGAAGGGTCGAAGGGCTTCGTGACTTTTACGACACCATCAAGATTATCGGGTCCGAAAGTGTACACGCCGATTCCTCGACCAGCACGATTCAGTTTGCTCGGTGCAGACCGGCTTTTCTTCCCCGTAACTGATAGTGGAGATCCGATCTGCGGCAACCCCTAAGTTGATCAGGTAATTGTAGGCACTCTTCGCTCGCCGATCCCCCAGCGCGAGATTGTATTGACTGGAACCCCGATCGTCACAATGCCCTTCAATCACCACCGTGGTCCCGGCATGATTCTCCATCCAGGCGGCATTATCCGCGAGAGTGGATCGAGCTTCCGGAGAAAGGTCGAAGCGGTCGTAAGCAAAATAGACATCGGCCATCTCCTTGGGCTGAATCGGCTGGATCTCCTCCGTCAGGACATCGCTCTCCTGTATTCCCTTCGTCGCGGTTGCCGCTTGCTGCTCCGCGGACGGACTCGTGGTTTCGGCTTTCACAGCAGCCTTGTTCCGGGCACACCCGGACAGAGCCAGGAGAACCATCAACCCGAACATGATGATCCCTACCACCCAATTCTTTTTCCTCATGGTTTCACTCCTTTCTTGGAATTTATTTCGCTTCTCTTGGCGGCAAAGTATAGTATAGAAACCTCGCCCTGTAAAATGCTTTTTTCGTCTTTTATTCCGGGACGAACCGGGGCGACCAGTCCGGAGCGGAATTCCGTGCGGCACCGGAGGTCACCCGCCTCAGGTGTGTTCCGTCGGCATTCATAATGTAGATGTCCGATTTGCCGTCCATCGTAGAACTGAAACAGAGAAACCGGCCGTCCGGCGACCAGGAGGGAAACTCGTTGTTTCCCGCGTTGGCCGTGATCAGGACCATTCCGCTCTTGTCGGGTTTGATCGTAGCGATCTGGAAACGGCCGTTCACCATCGATGCAAAGGCAATCCGGTCGCCGCGGGGCGACCAGACGGGATCGGCGTTATATTTGCCCCGGTAGGTCAGGCGGAAGGGATGCTTGCCGTCGGAATCCATCAGGTAGACCTGAGGACTCCCGGCCCGATCCGACATGAAAATAATTTTCTTGCCGTCCGGGGACCACCGGGGCGCAACATCAATGGCCCAGTTGTTGGTCAGCCGTTTCGGTTTCCTGGAATATTTGCCGAGGGTATAGATCTCGGAATTCCCGTCCTTGCTCATCACATAGGCCAGCCGTCCCCCTCCCGGCGAATAGGCGCCCCCGGTATTGATCCCCGGCTTCCCGGAGATCTTCCGGACCTCACCGGAACGGAGGGTGATCTGGTACAGGTCGGGGTTTCCGTCCCGGTAGGAGGTAAACACCACCTTCTCCCCGTCAGAGGACCAGCGGGGGGAAATGATAATACAAGATTCCTTGAGCAGGACCTGATCGTTGTGACCGTCATAATCCATGATATGAATTTCCCGGGTTTTCCCCAAGGCTGCGAGATAGACGATCCGAGTATCAAAGACCCCGCGCTCCCCGGTAATCTGACGGAGCGCTGCATTGGCAAAGCGATGGGCCATCTTTCGCAGATCCTTGACCTCCCCATAATACCGCTTCCCCAAAATCCTTTTCCGCAGGTAGACATCGTAGAGATAGAACTCCACTTTCACACGGTCTCCTTCCCGCTGATAGGTCCCTTCGATCAGGGCATCGGCACCGACAACCCGCCAGTCCTCGAAGCGGATCTTTCGCGGATCGATCTCGGAATGGGCGGGGTCTTCGATGAAGCTCACCGGATCGAGTACCTGGAAGAGACCGGAAAATTCCAGATCGTCACTCAAGGTCTGATGGAGTTCTTTCCCGAGTGGGAGGTCATCACTACCGGGCGACAAGTTTTTGAACACCTGAATCGCCACCGGAAGCCTCCGGAAGGTTGGGGCATTGATATCAAGATAGATCTTGGCCGACGCAGGAACGGACATCACCAGGAGGAGTATCATGAAAAATGCACGCATGAGGAAACCGGCCGTGGGAAAACAGGATTTCATTGAGACTCCTCGGGGGTAAAGCGAATTCCGACCTCCATTGATTTCTCATCGCCGGGCAGCGGAGGGAGGGGGCTGCTCTTTTCAATCGCTCGAATCGCGGACTGGTCGAAAGGATCGTTGCCGGAGCTGTTTTCAATTTCGATCGACAAGACCCGGCCGTCTTTTGCGACCGTCAGCCCAATCACGGTCTCCAAACCCCGCCGGACATTGACCCCTTCGGGGATCACCCAGGCATCTTTAATGATCTCCCAGATCGTATTGTAATAGGCCTTGAAGCGGATCTCCATCAACCGGCTTGTGATCCTGCTGCGGGCGGCCAGTGCCTTCCGTTCGGCCAAACGTTTTGCCGCCACCCGTTTTTTCAAATTCGCAATGGAGGAATCGATCTCCTTTTCACTGTACGCCTTGGGCGGCGGCTTTTTCGGGACTACTTTTTTCTTCGCCACCTTTTTCGCCGCCTTTTCCGGAGGAGGCCCCGTCTTTGTTTTATTCCTGTCGGGCAGGGAGATGGCTTTGGCCTTTTTCGCCTTCGGCGGTACCGCCTTTTTGGCAGCTGCTTTTTTTGCCGGTTTGGGCACCGGTTTGGGATGTACCAAGGTTACAAGATCGACCGTATAAGACGGCGGCGTATAGTAAACAGGAGGGGGAACGAATCTTCTCGAATAGGCAACAAAAAAGATTACGGCAAGATGGAGTGCCAGGGAGACCCAAAACATCCGCCGGAAATTTCGATCGAATTCCGTATCTTCAAAGGGTTGAAAACGAGGTACCATCTATTCACGCAACCATCCGATCAATCCGTGTAACGCCGCAGACGGACTTTTTAGGCGGCCGTCAGCTCAGCCCAAGCAGTCAATTATCTTCCAACGGCAAAGTAAAAAGATCCGGATGCAAGGCGCGAAGGTTTTGACGAGTGAGACGTACTGTTTGTACGTCGCAACGATGTCAAAACCTGATAAACACCGCAGACGGACTTTTTAGGCAGCCGTCAGCTCTTGATGTCCGAAACTTCCGTAACCATCCCCAACTTCCGGATCCCCGCCCCCTTGATCGCCGCCATGACTTTTACCACAAAACCGTAGGGGATACTTTTATCCGCCCGGAGGAAAACCTCCCGTGTCGGGTTCGCCTTGCGGATCCGGGTCAATTTCTTCTTCAGTTCCTGAACGGTGAAAGAGGTCTTGTTGATATAGATATTCTTCTTTTTCGTCACCGTCACGACCAGGCGCTCCTTGTTGAACTTTATGGCCGAGGCCTTTGTTTTGGGCAGATCAACATCCACCCCCTGCTGCAGCATGGGGGCCGTTACCATAAAGATAATCAACAAAACCAGCATGACATCAACCAGGGGAGTGACGTTGATCTCCGACATGCTGCTGTACTCTTTATTGCCTGTCATGCCCATGGAAAACTCCTTACGCCGTGGCGGCTTTGCAGTAAGTCCAACCGGAGCTTTTTCTTGACCGTCAAGATGCGTTTTTTACGAGACCCTCAACCTTCAAGATGTTTCTCTGCGATACTCAGAAACTCCGACGAGAAGTTTTCCATTTCGTTCGCCATCACCCGGACTTTACGGACAAAATGATTGTACGCGACGACGGCCGGAATGGCTGCGGCCAGCCCCGCAGCGGTCGCCACCAGCGCCTCGGAGATCCCCGGCGCAACCACGGCCAGACTGGCGGATCCCCGGACCCCGATCCCGTGGAAGGCGTCCATGATTCCCCAGACCGTACCGAAAAGGCCGATAAAAGGGGCCGTACTCCCGGTGGTCGCCAGAAAGGTGATGGCCCGTTCCAGCCGCGTGATCTCGGAGATCATCGCCCGGTTCAGCGCCCGTTGCACATGTTCGACTCCGTTGATTTCCGCGGCTCCGGCCACTTCGGCGACCTCCCCTCCGGCTGCGGCACTCCCTTTCGGGGAGGTCTTTCCTTCCCGGATCTTGTTCACTTCTTCGTAGGCCGACTCAAAGAGTCTGGAGATAGGACTGGCGGGATATTGTCTGGCCGTGCGGATGAGCGTGGAGAAGGGATGATCCATCCAGAAGACCTTGAGGAACCTGTTGGTCTGGGAACGGGCGGAACGGATGACCCGGTACTTGTAGAGGATGATCGCCCAGCAGGCCACGGAAAAGATCAGCAGGATCAGCAACACCCCTTTGACCACGAGACCGGCGTTGACGACCAGAGAAAGGATTCCGCTATGTGATAAAGCCAAAGCGCTTTGTTCCATAGTACCTACTTTCTGCCTTTGATTTTTCTTTGTGCCTCTGCCCCTCCGTGCTTGAGAAGTTACGCAGAGACTCTAATATAGAACGTGGGCAAAGTCAAGATGGGCCGCTGGTTTACAACATGGCTGCAGGTAACGCTCGGTTCAGAAACCGTCCGGACAGGATTCGCGGGGGCGTTCCGCATCGCGCAGGCGTTTCCGCTCTTCGGCCTTCCTCTGAAGCGCCTCCTCCTCCACGGTGCGGCAAACCAGGGGGGGAACGGGAGTGGGGCGCCCCTTCCCGTCCAGGGCAACGTAGGTCACGAGGGCTGTGCAGGTCTTGCAACGGGCGCCGGTAAGGGGATTTTCGGAAAAGATATCGACGCCCACCTCCACCGAAGTCCGAAAGGCGCCGTTGAGCCTTGCCTTAACGATGGCCAGCGTCCCGATCCGGATCGGGTGACGGAAATCGACCCGATCCATGGAGGCGGTCACAACGATGGTCCGACAATGACGCATGGCCGCCATGGCCCCCGTCAGGTCGATCATGGAGAGGACTTTCCCGCCAAAAACATTTCCCAGATGGTTCCCGTCATTGGGCTGGATCAGCTCCGTCGTTTCCACCATCGATTCCTCAAAGGTCTTTCCCTGCAACAGATCATTCATCATTTCTCTCCTCCGGGAAACCCCGTCGTCGAAAATGTCCGGTCTTCCCCGTCGACAATCATCCCCTCCACCTGATCACGCCGTTGGAGCAGGACACGCCCCTTTTTCGGCCCGAGGACGAAAACGGCCGTTGCCAGGGCATCCGCCTCCATGGCCGTGGGGGCGATCACCGTAACACTCCGGCAGCCCCGGGCAGGACGCCCCGTCCGGGGATCCAGAATATGATGATACCGTACCCCCTGGTAGATGTAAAATCTTTCATAGTCTCCGGAGGTGGCCGCAGCCCGGTCGGTCAGAGGCAGTTCCTCCATAAGCCGGCCCCGGTGGCGAGGGTCCTCTATTCCCACCCTCCAGGGACGGGATACGGATCGTCTCCCGATCGCACGCAGATCACCTCCGGCATTCACGATAGCGTTTTCGATCCCCTCTTTCTCAAGAACCTCAATGGCCCGGTCCACTGCATACCCCTTGGCAACCCCCCCCAGGACGATCGCCATCCCCGGCTTCGGCAGGCGCACCCGGCCCGCTCGATCGATCCGTACTTTACGATAGTCCACAAGAGGGAGGACGGCATCAATTTTTCCCCGACCGGGAGGGGGGGGACCTTTTTCAATATGCCAGATCCGCACCAGGGGTTTCACCGTGATGTCGAAGGCCCCATTCGACAGGGCGCCGAAGCGGAGTCCCGCCCTGATAACCAGCCGGAGTTCAGGAGAGACCGGCGTCCATCCCTTGCCCGCGGCGTCGTTGACCTTCGAGATCCCGCTATCCGGACGGTAGGTACTCATGATCGCCTCAAGACGTCGGATCTCACCGAAAGCACGATCCGCCGCATGGTCGGCACGATCAGGATCGACACCGGCTATGGTGATCGAGACCGTCGTCCCCATAAGAATCTGTTCCCGTTCCACAACCGGAGGGGTCGAAGTCTCACATCCCGTCGAAAGCAGAAGCCCACAGATCAGCAGGAGCAGAACCGGATTTTTTCGCAGCAAATTCGGGAGGGGCGCGGCAGATTCCAGGATCCGCTTACAGATCACGCCGGTAGACAAAATCAGAAACGGAGAGAAGAGCATCTTTGGCCAAAGAATTTTCAAAGGGTTTGAGGTTTCCGCGGGCCTGTTCGATATAGGATCGGGTTCGTTCCTGCGTATAAGCCACGGCATCATATCGCTCAACACAGTCAAAAACGAAATCAAGGTCCTCTGCACGCTTCTCCCCCGCCTCAAAAATCAAGCGGATTCGGGCCGTTTCATCCTCGGTCCCCTCATGAAGCACATGGATCAGCGGGAGGGTAACCTTCCCTTCCAACAGGTCCTTTCCGACCTTTTTGCCGAGTTTTCCTTCCTGAGCCGAATAATCAAGAGCATCATCACTCAGTTGAAAAGCGATCCCCACGGCATTGCCGAAGGCCACCATGGACTTCCGGACGGAAGGCGGCGCCTCGGCAAGGATCGCTCCCAATTCACAGGCTGCCGCAATGAGTACGGCCGTCTTTTTCGTAATGACGGCGAGATAATCTTCTTCCGTCAGATCGAGATTGCCGATCTGAGAGAGCTGCATCACCTCTCCCTCCGACATGACCGTTGTGGCCTCGGAGAGAACGTTCATAATCTCCTGGTTTTCTTCCCGGACAGCCAGATAAAGAGCCTTGGAATAAAGATAATCTCCCACCAGGATGCTCGCCTGGTTTCCGAAGACCCGGTTTGCCGCATCCTGACCCCGTCGAATCACGGCATCGTCCACCACGTCGTCATGGAGAAGAGAAGCCGTATGAATATATTCGATAACCGATGCCAGAAGATGCTGCCGGTCTCCATGATATCCGCAGACGCGGGATGCCAGGAGGAGAAGAAGGGGACGGATCCGTTTACCCCCGCCCCGCAGCAGGTGAAGACCCACTTCTCCAATCAGGGGAGCGCCGGAATGCAGATTCCCGGCGATACACCGCTCCACCTCGGCCAGATCCTTCTCCAGAAGTGTCCAGACTTCCTCGATTCTCATCAGTCTCCCTTGGGAAAAACAGTGTGATAGTAGTGGATCAGGGGACTGTTGTCAAGGTGTAACGCCCCCGGACTTCCCCCAATTTTTCGCGGTGATTCGTTATTGTCGGCGCATCAACCGGAATTCCGGGTAAACCGCCCGCTTTTACAGGGCAACCACCCCCGAAGAACGCCGAAAAATGCTCATAAGCCCGGCGGCAGACACATCACATCCGGAACCGGTTTCGACTATCCCAATGGGGAAATATCAAAGAAGAGAAGGTATTGACAAGCGGTCTCAAAGCGTGTAGAGTGCCGCACATTAAACGAAGAGTCTCCGGAGCGGGAAGACCCCGGAGAACCTCAACCGGACAAAAACCTGAATTTCATTATCCAACCGGCAACTTCTTTTACCAAGGATCCGACCATGAAAAAAGCGTTGATCAGCGTCTCCGACAAATCCGGTGTCGTCGAGTTTGCCCGCGCCCTTCATCAGCGGGGATTTGAGATTCTCTCCACCGGCGGTACAGCCAAGCTGTTGCAAGACAGCGGGGTTGAGGTCCGTTCCGTTTCGGACTATACCGGATTTCCCGAGATGCTAGACGGCCGGGTCAAGACACTTCACCCGAAAATTCACGGCGGGCTGTTAGGAAAGCGGAATCAGCCGGACCATGTGGATCAGATGCAAAAACAGGGGATCGAACCGATTGACCTCGTGGCCGTGAACCTGTATCCTTTTGAGTCCACCATTGCCGAACCGGACTGCACTCTCGAAAATGCCATTGAAAATATCGATATCGGCGGACCGGCCATGATTCGTTCCGCCGCCAAGAATTTTGCCGATGTTACCGTGATTGTCGACCCCAAAGATTATGAATGGGTCCTACGGGAAATGGAAGAAAATGACGGGCATGTCTCCCGGAAAACCCGGTATACCCTGGCCTGCAAGGTCTTCGCCCATACGGCCCGTTACGACGGCATGATCTCCTCCTATCTCTCTTCCGAAGGGGAGACTCCCCGGTTTCCGGAGCAACTGAGCCTTCAATACGAAAAAGTCACGGAGTTGCGATACGGGGAAAATCCCCATCAGCGGGCCGCCTTCTACCGGGAGCCCTACAATACCGAGCCGGGCGTAGCCACAGCAGTCATCCACCAGGGAAAGGCCATGTCCTTCAACAACTACCTTGACACCCACTCCGCCCTGGAACTGGCCAAAGAATTTGAGGTCCCTACATCCGTTGTCGTCAAGCATAACAACCCCTGCGGCGTCGCCTGCTCGAACGACCTGCGGGAGGCCTACATCACCGCCCGGGAGTGCGATCCCGTATCGGCCTTCGGCGCCGTCCTGGCCTTCAATCGACCCGTGGATACGGCCACGGCGAAAGAGATCGTCTCCACCTTCGTGGAGGTCGTCATCGCACCGGGATACAACGAAGGGGTCCTGGAAATTTTCAAAGAGAAGGAAAACATCCGGATCCTCGAAATCGATATATGGGGGCGGGAGCGTCCTCAGGACATGGAGTTGAAAAAAGTCGTCGGCGGTCTGATTTACCAGGATCGGGACTTGGGGACCGTCGATATTCGCCGGCTGGAAGTCGTTACAAAACGGCAACCGACGGAAGAAGAGATTCAGGCCATGTCTTTTGCCTGGAAGGTCGCCAAACATGTGAAATCGAATGCCATCATCCTCACCCGGGCCGACCGGACCGTAGGGATCGGCGCAGGCCAGATGAGCCGTGTCGATTCAACCCGGCTGGCCATCTCCAAAGCCATGAGTGATACCAAAGGATGCGCCCTCGCCTCGGACGCGTTTTTCCCCTTCCGGGACGGCATCGATGAGGCGGCAAAATCAGGTGCCACGGCCATCATTCAACCGGGCGGATCGATCAAGGATGCGGAAGTCATCGCCGCGGCCGATGAGTATGACATGACGATGATCTTTACAAAGATGCGCCATTTCAGACATTAATCGAGCATTCAGCGATCAGCCATCAGCTTTCAGCCAAAACAAAAATGATATGCTTTGCGCCTTACTTTTGCTGATAGCTGGACGCTGACGACTGAAAGATCATATAGTGCCCCCGTAGCTCAGCTGGATAGAGCACAGGATTCCGGTTCCTGGTGTCGGAGGTTCGACTCCTCTCGGGGGTACCATTTTTATCTTTTTACTTTCTCTTTGATCCTTATTCCCTGTTCCTGATCAAGGCTCCAGTTCCTGATCCGTTGTTTTTCTTTTTTCGTAAGGCGCGCCTCCGGGTGAATTATCCGGTAATACCAGGGAGGCATATCCCCATTATTCACGGCTTCCCCGATATCTCTGATGCGTTTTACAATCTTCTGCCGGTCAAGCCGGTTCCACGCAGTGAAATTCATTTTCTGCCTCGCCTCGGACACATCCTGCGCAATAATCCATGAAATGGGTGCCAAATAGGAGTACCAGGGCCATACGGTCTCATTGGAGTGACAATTATAGCAGGCGCGATGAAAGATCCCGGCCAATGGACGGGGAAAAGCAACTTCTGTCTCAATTGGGGGATTACTTCTCTTCAGGGGAATCAGTTGGATGAGGACAAACAATACCAGGAAACCATGGATAAATTTCTTTTTTCTCATTTCCACTCTCCGATCTATCTCTACTACCTCTTTGTCCGGGACAGAGCCCGAGTGAATGTACCCGGAAGATTCAGCGAATACGGGATCACGGGGATGCGGCCTTTAACGTCATTCAACGTTGTGGCGTCGTCGTATAGAGGATCCCGCCGTCGGCTTGAACAACTTTGTAGATCTTCTTGGGGGGCCGGTGCATCTTTTTGTATCCTTGATAGTAACGGAGAACCCGGGCCACATAGGCTCGGGTCGACGGGATGGGGGGAATATCGCCGCAAGCGGCAACACGGGTCTCCCCCGCATGGTATGCGGCAATGACCAGCCGGGGTTTTCCGAACCTCTTTTGAAGTTCCCTCAGGTATCGGACACCACCGTCGATATTCTGTTCCGGCTGGAAAGGATCATCCACCTTCAGCTTCTTCGCCGTCTCCGGCATCAGCTGCATGAGGCCGATGGCACCGGCCACCGATACGGCATAGGGATCGTAGTCGGATTCAGCCTTGATGACGGCCCGGATCAGTTCCTCCTCGACTCCATATCTGGCGGCAGCCTGTTCGATGTCCCTGCGATATCGATCCAGGCTTTCCGACAGGTTTTCCTTTTCCGGGAGGGAAGAGGGATAGCGGGAGACCAGCTTCATTTCCCCGCTCTTCTCATGACTGTGGGTCACATGGATATTCCCCTCCGGATCTGCGTAGACAAAAAGGTCAGCTTCTACTCCTCCAGCCCAGAAAAAAATCAGAAGAAGTAACGACCCGACCAGACATCCCCTTTTTCCCAATGTCCTCCAGTACGATTCCATTTCAATTACAAGCTATCACAGAGGGCTCGGATCGTCAAGAATCAGGCTCCGGAATTTCCCTCAGATTGAACGGAAACAGAGAAAAGACCAATGATTTGGGGTCATTATTAGAACCGTTGAACAGAACAATCTTTTCCCTATGCTCCGTGCTCCCAAAAAGACTCAAGAGGTAATCCTGGGTTCTCTGGAATTCCGTAAATGATGCTGACTTCCCGGGCCGAACTCAGTTGGACCGCTTTATCAAATCCGACCTCCAACGCCTTGATCAGGCTCTGGCCTTTTGGCATTCTTCGTGATGGAAACGGCAATGTCCAAAGGAGGCTTCCAGATCCTGTATTTTATTCTCGATGGCTTGGATATCATCTTGAAAGAAGAAGTCTTGTTGGGCTTCGGATTCCGCTCATTCATCCTGAAGGTTCTCGAATGACTCAAAACCCTCAGAAAGTCTCTTTTCCGCTTCCTTCAGGACTTTCTCGTTATTTTTTCAGCCGGGCCTTGAGCTCATCGTAGGTCTTAAAATCCGCCAGACCTGCGTATTGAAAACAAAAGCTTTTGAGATCACCGAAAGCATAATCATTAACGCAGCTGACCAAACCATAGCGTTCCAATAATGAGTTCTGCAGGGCCGTGGCCGTCAAGTCGAATGGATTTTGCCTGCCCTTCTTCCGGGCCATATGATGTGCGGGCTTCAGGAATGTGGGAAAGCAGGAAAAACTTCTCCTGCAGTTCCTGTAGCCACTGCTTTTGAAGGCTTGAGAGAACGATGATCAGGATTTTTCATTTCCGCTCGCCCCTTTTCCCGGGAAAGAACAATACCCGCTTCAATGCTTTTTCCCAATCCGACTTCATCTGCAATCCGCAAGTATCGTGTCCCTGAACAAAGGGGATCTGTTGGAAACCTTTAATGATGCATCAAAGCGTCCATTTTCCCAAATTAAAGTCCGTTAACTACTCGAAGCAGAGGAAATTTCCGGGGTCTTTCAAAACGAAACACCAAAATTGATGAAGTCGTAAAAAGTCGTTTTCCGGATTCCGTTCATGGTTCGACAGGTTGATATGGTTGACAGTTGT
>JAADIO010000054.1 GCA_013151235.1 Deltaproteobacteria bacterium
CACGATCTCGCCCTTTTTCCCGACCTTTCTGCGATGCTCGGCTGCGTGAAGGGGTTACTCTCCCCCTACGGGGGAGCATAGGAAAAACCCGTACTTTAATTTTCTTGCCTTCCCCGTCACTCCCCGTGTTCCCCGTGGTTCATGCCTTTGCCCTTGCCTCTGTGCCTTTGCCCCTTTGCCCCTTTGCCCCAGCCCTCATTCTTTGTCAAATAATTGATATTTTTTTCTTGACAACTCATTTGATATCCATTATCTTCTCAACACAAGATATAGTATTTTTATTTTGGGCAAATACCAAATAACCTGTCAACCATTGGAAAGTGACAATGAGGACAGAAACAACGAACCGGGAGGAGAAGCACCCCGGGGAGTTTTCTTCCTCAACTCTGCTCAACCACATCAGGGGCAAGATCGCAGTTCAGCAAAGCGGTACAGGCATGCAATGAACCGGTCAGTCATCTTGAAAGGAGCAGGCTATGAAAACCTTTGCCATTGTAAATCAAAAAGGAGGCTGCGGAAAGACAACAACATCCATCAACCTTGCCGCCGGCCTGGCGGATCGGGGAAAGAAAGTCCTGCTCGTCGACATGGACCCTCAATCCCACGCCTCCCTGGGACTCAACATCACGGTCGGCGAACTTGATCTGGGATTATATGATGTTCTCCTCGCCGTCGGGGAAGAGGACGGCCCACGGCTGGATGATATCGTTGCTCCAGTCGTCAAGAACCTTGACCTGGTTCCTTCGAACATTATTCTTTCCGCTTTTGAGCAGAAAATGGCCGGTACTGCAGGCCGCGAGACCCGACTGCTTGAGGCCATCAATGCCATGGAAGGAGAGTATGACTATCTCCTCATCGATTGTCCTCCATCCGTGGGGCTTCTCTCTTTCAACGCTCTCATGGCCGTTCATCACGTCATTATCCCCATTGAGCCAAGCTTCTTTTCACTTCACGGACTCGGCAAACAGATTGAATCAATTCGGATATTCACGGAAAAACTGAATCACTTCATTGAGATCCATACGCTCGTCACAATGTTCGATCGGCGGACCCGACTTTCCCGTGAAGTCCTGGAAGAGGTGCAAAAGCACTTCGGCAAACAGCTTTTTCAGACCGTTATCCATAACAACATCCGCCTCAAAGAGGCAGCCGGCTACGGCTCCCCCATCTGTAAATTTGATCGCCACTGTACCGGATTCCATGATTTTCAGGCCCTTGCCGAAGAAGTGTCTCTGCTCAAGGCCGTTGAGGTTCAGGTACAACCGGTGGAAACACTGGGGCCCCGGCCGGTACGCAACGGGATTCTCTTTTCCCTGGATGCACCGAACGTAAAATCCCTGAAGTTAGTGGGGGACTTCAACAACTGGACACCGGACAAAAATTCGGAACTGGAAAAGGGAGAGGCCGGAAGGTGGGAAAAAACTCTGTCCCTGCCGCCCGGGAGATACCATTATAAATTTATCGCCGACGGCGAGTGGCGGGAAGATTCCGGCAATCCCAACTACATCATCAACGATTTCGGCGGGATCGATTCCGTCGTGGAGGTCAAGCCGATAGAGTTCCCCGAACTGATGCAGCAGGACCGGTCCCTGGGCATGGAAGCGGACCAGCAGGAAGCGAGTTGAAAGATCCTGTTCCGGAATTCTATGGCCCACAACACATCAACGAGGGGGGTTCATGAAAACGAAGAGCTTGGGACGGGGAATGGAAGAGATTTCCCATATCTTTCTCTCTTCGGAACCGGCGACAGTTTCACGTAAAAAATCACAGGAAACCCGAAAGATCGAAAAGCCGGCCGCTGACAATTCCCTCCGAATGACCCCGTCGATCGGAATCACCGGAAGCACCGATCGATGGATCGGGACCTTTGCCCTCGTCAACATTTCCATTGAACTCGCCCGGCAGGGATACCGGGTCCTGGTGATCGACGAGGACCCCGGCCCCCTCAATGTAATGCGCTCCATGGGATTGATCGATGTAGAAAACCCCGGCGAAATGATTCTGCACAATGCCCCCATGGGAGTACGCATCGCCTACCGAACCCCTTTCCTCAACGACCTGGCGCTCTATAGTCGGCTTACCCGGGACGAAAAGAACTTTTCCTGGCCGGAACGTTACCGGCGGTTTGATTTTATCCTGTCCCATCTCCCGCAACGAAATTACGAAGATTTCGGTCCTTTCCTGCGCCGGACCTCTCTTTGTATCGCGATCGGTTCCACGGAACCCGAGGGAATGCTTCAAACCTATGCCGCAATTAAGGGCCTGAACCAGGCGGCACGGCAGATGAACTTTGGCCTCATCGTCTATGACTCGGTCGGCGTCATTCCCCCCGAAGAGGCATTTATAAAGATGGCCCGGAATGTTCGCAGGTTTCTTCACAAGGATCTCATAAGCTATTCCTTTATCCGGGACGACGCGGAAATTGCGGAATCGATGGAAACCGGTATGCCTCTCTCCCTGCAATCTCCGTCCTCCGAAGTGCGCCGTCAGTTATTCAGCATTGCCGGACTGATCATCGACGACTATGACAAGAAAACATCATGACCTTCAGAACCGTACCGTTGCAGAACAAAAAGAAATTAATCGAGCTGATTCGCACTTCCAGTTCTCTGCTGGAAGAAGGGATGGAAATTATTGACAGCGATATCGGCTCGGAAGAAATTCCCCTGATCGACCTGGTCGCCCGAAGGAGGAGCGGTGAGGCGCTCCTGATCCATACCGGAGTTACCGCGGATGAAAAAGCATTTCTCCACGCCGCCGCCCAATCGGCATGGTTTCAGTCAAATCATACGCTCCTGAGAAGAATCTATCCCGAGTTGACGCTGGACAATCAGGTTCCCCCAAGGGCTGCCCTGATCTACCCGGAATTTCCTCATCTGATGAAGAGATTTGTCAGGGCAGCCCCCCCCTCCTTTGCTCCCATGCTTTTCCGGTACCGCTGTCTCGTCTCGGAGGATACACAATTTCTTTATCTGGAGCGGTTCGACAAACCTCGGGAGCAGATGCGCCTTTCCGAGGAGGACGCTTCGCTCCCCCCCTTTCGAACCGGAATCGCGGGAAAGGACGTGATGCTCAGCCCTGAAGAGAGGGAGGCATTCTTCTCCTGAACAGCCACCCGACCCCATGGATGATGAACATCACAAGACCGTCTTCAAAAAAAATCCCCCCGGTGGCAAAAAGCACCGGGGGGATTTTTCGTATCTCTCGGAGGGGCTGGGCTTACATCATACCGCCCATGCCACCCATACCGCCCATGCCACCCATGCCGCCCGGCATTCCGGCCGGCATATCCGATTTTTCTTCCGGCTTGTCCGTAATCATGGCCTCCGTTGTAATCAGGAGAGAGGCAATGCTTGCGGCATTCTGTAATGCCGTTCGGGCCACCTTGGTCGGATCGATGATCCCGGCTTCGATCATATCAACATATTTTCCCGTGCCGGCATCGTAGCCGATATTGCCTTTTTCCTTCTTCACCTGCTCCACAACCACGGAACCTTCCACCCCGGCATTGTTGGCGATTTGCCGGATCGGCTCTTCGAGGGCCCGCTTAATGATGTTGACCCCGACCTGAAGATCTCCATCAAGTTTCAGCTTGTCCAGGGCGGCAATTGCTCGAATCACAGCAACGCCTCCTCCGGGGACGATCCCTTCTTCGACCGCCGCACGGGTGGCATTCAGCGCATCCTCAACGCGGGCCTTCTTCTCCTTCATCTCCGTTTCCGTCGCGGCTCCGACATTAATCACCGCCACGCCGCCGACCAGCTTGGCGAGACGTTCCTGCAGTTTCTCCCGGTCGTAGTCCGACGTGGACTGATCAATCTGGGCACGGATCTGCTTGACCCGGTTCTGAATGTCCTCCGCCTTGCCAGCACCATCAACAAGCGTCGTGTTGTCCTTGTCAATCTTGACGGTCTTGGCCTCTCCCATGTCTTCAATCTTGGCGGAATCAAGGGAAATTCCCACCTCTTCGGAGATGACCCGGCCTCCGGTCAGTACGGCGATATCTTCCAGCATCGCCTTTCTGCGATCTCCGAAACCGGGCGCCTTGACGGCGGCAATGTTCAGGGTTCCACGCAGCTTGTTAACAACGAGTGTCGCCAGAGCCTCACCGTCCACATCTTCAGCAATGATGACAAGGGGCTTGCCCATTTTGGCGATCTGTTCCAGCAGAGGCAGGATATCCTTCATGTTACTGATCTTCTTGTCATGGATCAGGATATACGGATCGCTCAGAACAGACTCCATCCGCTCAGCATCGGTCACAAAGTAGGGAGAAAGGTAACCACGATCAAACTGCATCCCCTCCACGGCCTCCAGGGTGGTCTCCATCCCCTTGGCCTCTTCCACGGTGATCACCCCTTCCTTCCCGACCTTTTCCATCGCCTCGGCAATAATCTCGCCAATGGTTACATCGTTGTTCGCTGAAATGGTCCCGACCTGGGCAATCTCTTTTTTATCCCGTGTCGGCTTGCTCAGTTTCTTGAGTTCCTCAACAACAACACTAACGGCCTGCTCAATCCCCCGCTTCAGTTCCATCGGATTGGCTCCGGCGGTGACATTCCGGGCACCTTCCCGGAAGATGGCCTGCGAAAGCACAGTGGCCGTTGTTGTGCCGTCACCGGCGACGTCTGAAGTCTTGCTTGCAACTTCCTTGACCACCTGGGCCCCCATGTTTTCGAATTTATCCTCCAGCTCGACTTCCTTGGCAACGGTCACCCCATCTTTGGTAGAGACGGGTGCACCGAACCCCTTGTCGATCACGACATTACGACCCAGCGGTCCGAGAGTCACCTTCACAACATCGGCCAACTTGTTAACCCCGCACAAGATCGACTTTCGAACATCCTCACTATACTGTATCATTTTCGCCATAGCTCAATACCTCCTTGATAGTTTTCAGATCCTTGCAGGTATTATTATTCAACAATACCCATCACATCTTCCAGTTTGACAATCCCGTACTCCGTCCCATCGATCTTGATATTGTCCGGGGCATAGGTCTTGAACATGATCATATCCCCAACCTTGACCTCTTCCACCTCTTTGCCGATGGCCTCGACCTTCCCCTTCTGGGGCCGCTCTTTGGCCGATTCCGGAATAATAATCCCTCCGGCGGTCTTTTCTTCCTGATCCAGGTAGCTGACCAAAAGGCGATCTTTCAATGGCTTTAGCATTTCTTTTCTCCTTTCTGTTCATTAAGTGCCAAAAACCCCAAATAGAGCCCCCCATCCAGGCTGTCGAAAAACCTGAAAGATTGTTATGTTAGCAGTCGTTACAGGGGAGTGCTAATGAAGTTGAAATATACTCGTGAAAAACCGATTTGCAATCCCCCTTATGTGTTATTTAGCGCGCTCACACCAAAGATTCTCAAGTTTCCAACCATTTGTCCGATATGAAGTTCAGAAGGGCAACCCCATTACAAACATCGCTGTTGTGATTCCGCTTCCGGGAGGGAGGATCGATGCAACTCAAGTCGAATCTGAAACTCAAATATTGTCCCATGCTGGACAGTTTTATCAAGATCCGTGAGTTTTCCCAGGAGGAAATCGACATCTTTTCCAACCATACAGACATCCGGGATAAGCGATCTTATCAGGACCTGGTCATCCGGGAGACCATACCGGATTTCAATGAAAAAATCCTGAAACTGATCCACAACGACGGAGAGATCGGCTTCGACATGGAAGGAGCAATTGATGAACTCTACCGGATGTGCATCAAGGTCAACCCCGCCCTGAATATCTATAATATCAGCATTCCCGTACAGGAAGGGGGGACCCCTCAGCTCCACCTGCAGCCGGGAAGGAAGCGGGACGTAAGAAACCGGATCCAGGAGATTCGGGGGTTGGAAGAAACGTTAAAACGGCGAATCATCGGACAGGATGAAGCCATTCGTCGAATCGTTCAATCCATTCAGAGTGCGAAGATCGGAATCAAGGACCCCCACCGGCCTGTCGGCTGTTTTATCTTCGCCGGACAGACGGGGGTAGGTAAGACCGAACTGGCCAAGGCCGTCGCGGAGTGTCTCGTGGGGAGCGAAAAGGAGATGATTCGCGTCGACTGCTCCGAGTTCTCGCAACCCCATGAATACGCGAAGTTGATCGGGGCACCTCCGGGGTACGTCGGGTATGAAGATGGAGGCAGCCTGACCACACCACTCCTGAAGAATCCCGAAAACGTCGTCCTCTTCGATGAAATTGAGAAGGCCAACAGCAAGCTTCACAACCTGCTGCTCCAGATCATGGACGAAGGGGACCTCACCGACAACAAAGGAAGGAAGATCCCTTTTCATGATGCCGTGGTAATTCTGACGACGAATGTCGGTGTCGAAGGGTTGGACGCGATGAAAAACGCCGTCGGTTTTACAAAGGAAGAACAGCCCGGACGGAAGATCGTCGAACGGGAAACCCTGAAGGCACTGGAGAAGACCTTCCGGCCGGAATTTCTCAACCGCATCGATGAAATCATCTGTTTTCGTCCACTCGGGACCGAAAGTATCCGCAAGATCGTCAGGCTCTTGTTGTCCCGTCTGAAGAAAAATCTTTCGCAAATGAAAATTTCCATCCGTTTCACACAGGGAGTCATCGACTTCATCAGCCGGGAAGGGATGGATCCGCGCTACGGTGCCCGTCCGTTACAGCGGGCAATCAAACAATATATTGAAGTCCCCCTGACGGAACGGATCCTCCATGCAAAAGAGGAATTCCCCATGAAGGTCGTAGCAAGGATTTCAGGCCGCCGGATTGTTTTTGTGGCGGATCGAACTCTCCCGGCAAACCGTGGGAACCATCGGATTCAGACCCTCTACCAGGAGACGGGATGAACTTTCCTTTCCTTGCATCAATAAAGAGTTTCCGCCGCCGGAGCAGGAAAGGTCCGACGACAACAGCCGGATTTTCCCTGATCGAAATCGTCATCGTCATCGCCGTCCTCTCGATTCTTGCAGGAATGATGGTCCCGATGTCGGTCCATCTTATCGACCAGAGAAATGTGGAATCCACAAAAAAGGAAATGAGCGAGATCAAGGACGGGTTGCTGCACTACTATGAAGATGTCTCTCCGAGTGCCTTTCCGGCGAATCTGGCAGACCTGGTCACCGCCCCCTTCGGGATCACCGGATGGAATGGCCCCTATTTCTCGGGATCCGCCTCCGAGGTACAGACCGACGCATGGGGGAACAACTACACCTACCGGGAATCCGGGAACTACGCCATCGTCATCAGCGGGGGGAATGACAAGAGTGTCGACTCCGGCTCCTACGACAATTTCCCTCCTTCCGACAGTCCGGCCGACAATTCCGACCTCGTCGTCAACGTGAACGGCAATCTCATCGCCGACAAGCTCAATGAGGAAAAGATCGAGGAGACGAAAGAGATCCTGAAGCTGGTCGCGGGAGATATCTACAACACGAACCCCACGACGGCGCCGACATCCTACACCCCAAGCCTTTCCGATGCCTGGGGAAACACCATTCAGTACAACCGGATCAGCAACTACTCCGTCAAGATTTACAGCTACGGGCTTGACGGCGTGGACGATTCCGGAAGCAGCGACGACATCTACTACTCCCTGATCTGGACTCCCTGAAAAATCAAGATCAAGCCGTCAGAATCACCTGGGCCACCGCATACTTGCGGATGTGGGAAAGGGAGAGGTAGGCATGAAAGACCCCGATCTTTTCAGCCTGCTCCCGAGTCTTTCCATGAAGGATCAGCTCCGGCTTTCCCGCCCCGGTACGGCACACCTCAATCTCGGGGAAGCTCACCCCCCTTCCCCATCCCATCCCGAGGGCTTTCATGGCCGCCTCCTTGGCGGCAAAACGGGCGGCATAATGTTCAAACCGGTTCTTTCTTGATTCACAGTACCGTACCTCCTGCTCCGTAAAAACCCGTACACGGAATCGCTCCGGATAGCGGGTCATCGCCTTTTCCATCCGGTCGACCTCCACCAGATCGATCCCGATTCCGACAATTCCTTTCATCACTTCCGGTCCCTTTCCGCGAAAACAAAAATGCCGGCGGAGACCTTCCCGCCGGCATGGATCATCACAAACCTCCTCGCTCCCTTACCTTTTTTTGGAAACGAACTGGATCAAATCCCTTACCCGACAAGAGTAGCCCCACTCATTGTCGTACCAGGAAATTACTTTCACCATATTTCCATCAATCACCGAGGTAAGGGCTGCATCAAAACTGGAGGAGTAGGCGCAGCCGTTGAAATCCCTGGAGACCAGCGGCTCATCAACATACTGCAAGATCCCTTTGAGCCCTTTTTTCGAGGCCTCCTTCATGGCGGCATTCACCGCCTCGATGGTGGCCTTCTTTTTGGTGACCACCACGAGATCCACCACAGAGACATTCGGCGTCGGGACCCGCATGGCCATTCCATCGAGTTTTCCCTTTAACTGCGGCAGCACCAGCGAAACCGCCCGGGCCGCCCCCGTCGTCGTCGGGATGATCGACATCGCGGCCGCCCGTGCCCGGCGCAAATCCTTGTGCGGGAAATCGAGGAGTCGCTGGTCCCCCGTATAAGCATGTACCGTCGTCATCAACCCCTTGACGACTCCGAAGTTGTCGAGGAGCACCTTGGCCACCGGGGCAAGACAGTTGGTCGTACAGGAGGCATTCGAGATGATATGGTGTTTCTTCGGGTTGTACATCTTCTCGTTCACCCCGAGGACAATCGTCACATCCGGCTCCTTCGCCGGAGCAGTGATGATTACCCGCTTTGCCCCTGCATCCAAATGCTTGCAGGCGGAGGTTCGGTCCCGGAAAAGTCCCGTGGACTCTACCAGGACATCGACCTTCAGGTCCTTCCAGGGAAGGACGGCCGGGTTCCGCTCGCTGAGAACCCGGATCTCCTTCCCGTCCACCACAATAGCATTTTTCTTGACCTTGATCTTCGCTTCCAGAGGTCCCAGGATCGAGTCGTACTTCAAAAGATGTGCCAGCGCTTCAGGGCTGGTCAGATCGTTGACCGCCACAAATTCGATCTTCTTGTTCCCCAGGGACGCCCTGAAAACATTTCTCCCGATTCTTCCGAAGCCGTTGATTGCCACCCGGATCGCCATAGGTAAGCCTCCTTAATATGGATCAGATATTTATTTTGAAATAATGCATGTGAAGAGTGTCGACAGTTTACAAGAATCCTGAAAAAAGTCAACGGGTATTTGATCTTGACAAGGGTTTTTCCCCGATGCTATAGTGCAACCTCAAATTTGCAGGGGGCTGTAGCTCAGTTGGGAGAGCGCTTGAATGGCATTCAAGAGGTCGTCGGTTCGATCCCGATCAGCTCCACCATTTTTCTTTTGCAACGATGTTGCGAAAGAAAAAGCCGCGGCACAGCCCGAAGGGCGAAGCCGGGCGGAAGCTTTGACCATTCGGTTGAAGCCTCTCTTTTTTGTTCACACACGGGATCGCACCGACATCATCATATCTGAGTCGTCGGTTGGCCTCCCCCGAAAAACCCCGGGGAAGGCCCAATGAAAGGAATGGACCATTCATCCCCCCTCCCCGGCCCCAAAACCCGGCCGGCGAGGGGACGCATTGTCGATCCCGATCAGCTCCACCATTTTTCTTTTGCAACGATGTTGCGAAAGAAAAAGCCGCGGCACAGCCCGAAGGGCGAAGCCGGGCGGAA
>JAADIO010000055.1 GCA_013151235.1 Deltaproteobacteria bacterium
AGGAGTACTTTTTTTTCTTGACAACTGTCAACCATATCAGCCTGTCGAACCATGAACGGAATCCGAAAAACGACTTTTTACGACACCATCAAGGTTTATTGCAGAATCTTCGTCTTCGGGAATCTTCGAATCCGCACTCCCTCCATAATGTATCTTTATTGAAAGTAGGCGTGTATATTCCGTTCTGCTTTAAACACCTGTCGCAGGCACGCCTTTCGAACTGGACTTGATCTGTATGGTCCGAGAATAACAAAGTCTGCCCCCGGGAGGTTCGGATAGTTGCCCATACCGCTATACAGCGCTTTGTCGATGGGTTAGAAGGTAACATTTCCATCGCCCCCCTACCACCCAAGCTACATGACTCCGGCTTTTACCATGACGGGACTTGCACCCGTTAGTGTATGCCGCCCTTCGCCGGGCACGCTCAAGATTAAAGACTTGATCCTCAATCTCCACTTATTCGTTTATAATTCCTTGACGACAGCCCAAAGTTGTTGTACAATTTACACATAATGTACATTTTGGAGGTATCGTCATGATTACTGTAACTACAGCCGAAGCCAGAAGAAAACTTGCAGAAATCGTCAACAAGGTTAAGTATGGGAAAGAGCCTGTTGTCTTAACCCGAAGGGGCAAGGAAATTGTCGCTCTTGTTTCCATGGAAGAACTTGAACTGCTACAGTACATTGAAGATCGCATTGATATTGAAGATGCCAGGAAAGCCCTTAAAGAGCCAGGTGAAAATATTCCGGCGGAAAAACTCTGGAAGGAGTTGGGGCTTTAATTCATGAAATATTCTGTTGAGTTCAGACCGTCCGTTCTGAAAAGCTTGAAGCGGCTTCCCAAAAAGGATTTGCGACGAATCAAGAAAAAGATAGATGACCTTTCAGAAAATCTGCCTGACCCTTCCATCACCAAAATGAAGGGAAACAACTCTTTCCACAGGATACGATCCGGCGATTATCGAATTATATATGAAATACATAATGATCGGCTATTCATCCTCGTTGTAAAGATCGGTCACCGGAAAGACGTTTATACAAAACTCCGATAAACTGCGTACCCTTTCGTGAAACGGCTTTGTCAATACCCCCCCCCTCGTGGCCGGGCTCTTCCCGGATTTCATTCATGCGCACGGAATAGGGACGGGTCTTCGCACGGAATAGGGACGGGTCTTTAATCTTGAATTTACTTCATCGTTCAGTATTCAATATTCTGTCCGACCCGCCCAACGGGATATCAAGATTAAAGACCTGGTACCAAATATCGGTACCAAATCTCCTCCCGGATCAACTGCCTTTTCAAATCCCCCCTATCCCCCCTTTCGCTAAAGGGGGGGAGCACAAGGTCGTGGGCTATCGTTTTGATCTTCGCCTTTTCCCCGTGCCTCCCCGCCTGCCTGTGCGTGTCCGCACCTGTCTGCGTGCGGGCCGCCCGCACAGGCAGGCGCAGACAGGTGTTCCCCGTGGTTCAGGTCACGATCGCTTTTCATCTTGATTTCCCCGACGCGGTCCCCTATGATGGGCCAAAATTTTCAAAAGGACCTGTATAATGCAAGTGATGGCGCTTCATTCCCCGAAACCGGTCTCTGAAAATCCGCTGGTTCCCGAGGAGGTGGACCTTCCCGAACCGGGCCCCGGCGAGATCCGGGTCAAGGTCTCCGTCTGCGGGATCTGCCATACCGATCTTCATACCGTGGAGGGGGACCTGCCTCTTCCCAGACTTCCACTGGTTCCCGGCCATCAGGTCGTGGGCGTGGTGGAGAAGTCCGGCAAAGGGGCAAAACGCTTTGCCGAGGGCGACCGGGTGGGACTGGCCTGGCTCCATTCCGCCTGCGGCGCCTGCTCTTTCTGCAGCACGGGGAGGGAAAACCTCTGCGAATCCGGCCGATTTACCGGGTACCACACCGACGGGGGATATGCCGAATATACCGTCATCCACGAAGATTTCGCCTACCGCCTTCCCGAGCGGTTCCCCGACGAGGCGGCGGCGCCGCTTCTCTGCGCCGGGATCATCGGCTACCGGGCGCTGCGACTGAGCGGGATCAAACCGGGGGAACGTCTCGGCCTCTACGGCTTCGGCGCCTCGGCCCATGTAACGATCCAGGTGGCCCGGCACCGGGGATGCGAGGTCTATGTCTTCAGCCGGGGGGAAAAGCACCTTAAACTTGCGGAAAAGCTCGGCGCCTGCTGGACGGGACGGGCGGAGGAGACTCCGCCTCACCTCCTCGACGCCTCCATCATCTTTGCCCCGGCCGGCGGGATCCTACCGGAGGCGTTGCGGGTCCTCGAAAAAGGAGGGACCCTTGCCCTGGCGGGGATCACCATGTCGGACATCCCCTCTCTCGACTATACAAAACATCTCTACTTTGAAAAGATGGTCCGCTCCGTAGCAAACAGCACCCGGCAGGACGGGGAGGAGCTTCTGAAAATCGCCGGCGAAATCCCGATCGAAACGGAAACGACCCTCTTCCCTCTCCGGGAGGCAAACCGGGCATTGCAACAATTAAAGGAAGGAAAAATCAACGGGGCCGGGGTGCTGAAGATTCTTCCGGATTAGTATTGCTATTTCCGGGTTTTTATTAGACAATATCTACAAGGCATTCAATCACTTCCGCTCGTATATTCATATTCTACAAAGGAACCCGTTATGCCGAACCGGTCGAGACAATTGTTCTGCAGAATTCCCGTACTGATCCTTGTTTTCGCCCTGTTCGCCTGCACCCACCTCCCCGCAAACCGGAAGCATACAGCGTCATCCCTCTCCCCGGCGAACACCTCTGCGGCAAAAACATCTCCGAAAAAGGAGGAATCCCCCCCTCCGGTGCCGGAGATGACCGACCAGCAGCGGATCGACAACGCCTTAGACGCCTACGAGGCATCCCAGGAAGACTGGGACCAGGGACTTTTCGATGATGCAATCAATCTGCTCGACCAGAGTTACGACCTGATCCTCGACATCCCCGCCGACCACGATCCCGACATCCTGCAACAGAAGGAGGACCTTCGACTCCTGATCTCCCGCCGGATTCTGGAGATCTACGCCTCCCGTTCCGGGGCAACCCTTGTCAACGGAGACGGAGCCATTCCCCTGGTGATGAACAAGTATGTCAAAGAAGAAATCAAACGTTTTCAAACAAAGGAACGGAAGTATTTTATAGAATCCTACCGGCGCGCAGGAAAATACCGGGGCTACATTGAAGAGGAGCTGAGCAAGGCGGGACTCCCGAGGGAACTGGTCTGGCTCCCTCTCATCGAAAGCGGGTACAAGGACCATGCCCTCTCCCGGGCCCGGGCGCTGGGACTCTGGCAGTTCATCGCCTCTACCGGGGCCCGATTCAACCTCAAACGGGACCAGTGGGTCGACGAGCGGATGGATTTCAAGACCTCCACCCGGGCCGCCATTGCATATCTTACGGCCCTTCATAACCTCTTCGGAGACTGGACAACAGCACTGGCCGCCTACAACTGCGGCGAAGGGAATGTCCTTCGAGCCATTCGGGAACAGCGGGTGAACTACCTGGACAACTTCTGGGATCTCTACCCCATGCTTCCGCCGGAAACCGCCCGTTATGTGCCCCGTTTTCTGGCCACCCTGCAGATCGTTAAAGACCCCGCCAAATACGGGTTCTCTGAACTGAAGGAAGACGCACCGTTGAAATTCGAGGAGGTCACGGTTGAAAAAGAGATGAAACTTTCCGACGTTGCAAAATCATTGTCAGTCCCAACCCGGACACTCACCATGCTGAATCCCGCCCTCCGACAGAAGGTCACACCGAACTATGCCTACCTTCTCCGTGTCCCGCAGAAAAAGAGGGATCTCCTGACGGCAAAACTGGATCAGATCCCCCGGTGCAGGCTGGTCCTCCGTACCTACACCACCCATCGTGTTCGGCGGGGGGAAACCCTCTCCCAGATCGCAAGGCGTTATCACGCCTCGGTACGGACCATCTCCCGTCTCAACCGAATCCACAACGTCGCTCGTATCCGGATCGGCCAACGGATCCGCGTGCCCCTCCGTCATCCCCGCAGTCATTTCAGCACCCTCGCGAAAGCCTCTGCCGGAAATTTTCGCAGGTACCGCGTGAAGCACGGCGACACTCTCTGGTCGATCGCACGAAAACACAAGACTTCCGTCTCCGTCATCAAGCGGATCAATGGACTTTCATCAAACTATTTAAAACCGGGACAGATCTTGAGAGTTCCCGTGGAAACGTAAAAGGCAACGATCAGCGGTCAGCTTTCAGAAACTTCCGTATGTTCTTCACGGCCTTCATTTTGTTCAATTCACGGCCGTCTCTTCTCCAGATGATCCACGACCGCCGCACCGACTGCGTCCCCCCAGACATTGACCATTGTCCGGCAACGGTCGAGCAGCCAGTCGACGGCGAGGATCATCCCGATCCCCTCGACGGGAAGCCCCACCGACTGCAGAACCAGGACCATCGTCACCAGTCCCGCCTCGGGAATTCCCGCCGCCCCGATGGCCGCGAGGGTCGCCGTGAGAAAGATCACCACCAATTCCCCGCCGCCAAGCGAAATCCCATAGCTCTGGGCAATGAAGATCGCCGCCACCGCCTCGTAGAGAGCCGTGCCGTCCATGTTGATCGTCGCCCCAAGGGGAAGGACAAAGCCGGCGGTTTCGTTCGAGACCCCCGCCTCTTCCGTAACGCACTCCAGGGTCAGGGGAAGAGTGGACGAGGAGGATGCCGTGGCAAAGGCCGTCAGAAGCGCCTTGGCCAGTTGCCGGAAATACCGTCCGGGATTTCTCCCGGCAAGGAGATAAAGGATCATCGGCAGAACGATCACTCCATGGATCGCAAGGCCGAGTACCACGGTGCCGACATATTTGCCGAGTTGTACCAGAAGGTCCCACACGGCTCCGCCGCCGCCCGTCGACCCGAGGCGAAAGGCAATGAGTCCGAAAATTCCCAACGGGGCAAAGTACATGATGCCGTGGACGATCTTCATCACCGCCTCGTTACAGGCGGAAAAAAACTGTGCAACAATCGTCTTCTCCTCTCCCAGCATGGAGAAGGCTACGCCGAAGAAAAGAGAGGCAACGATAATCGGCAGGATCTTCAACTCCATTGCCGCCTGCACCAGGTTCGGATAAATCAGCCCGGTCAGGAGGTCAACAACGGAATAGGCTCCCTTTGTACGGACCGCCTCGGGGAGTGGTCCGCCGAAGGTCGGAAAACCGACACCCGGTTTCAGAATCAAGACCAGAGCAATCCCGATCGCAACGGAAATCCCTGTCGTCAACATGTAGTAGAGCAAAGTTTTAATGCCCAGGGTCCCGAGACGGCGTACATCTCCCAGGCTCATAACACCCACGATAATCGAGGTGATGATGAGAGGAAGAACCATCATCTTCAGGGCGTTTAAAAAGAGGACTCCCAGCACCTCCGTATGGAGAGCTGCTTCAGGGAAAAAGGAGCCGAATGCAATGGCAAGAACGGCGCCCACCACAATCCAGAGAAGGAGGCCGGATCCACGGACGGAAAGGTTCATAAAATTATTTTCCCCTTCAATCCTTCCCGGTCGAGGAGGCGGCATCCGACACAGGGGGCGGGTTTATCATGGTTTGATCGACATCAGGGCGGGAATGAAAAATTCGTACGCGGCGCCCTTCGATCTTCAGGCGCCCTTCCGCAAAGAGACGAATCGCCTCGGGATAGATCCGGTGTTCCTGCCGCAGGATCCGGGTCCCCAGGCTCTTCCCATCATCGTCCGGAAGGACGGGCACCACGGCCTGAATGATAATCGGCCCCGAGTCCATCCCTTCATCAACAAAATGGACGGTACATCCCGAGAAGCGGACTCCATAGTCGGCGGCCTTGGTCTGCACATGGATTCCGGGAAATGCCGGGAGGAGGGCGGGATGGATGTTCATGATCCGACCGGGGAAGGCCCGGACAAAGTCCGGTGAGATAATCCGCATGTAGCCGGCGAGGATCACCAGTTCAACCCGGGCCTCCTTCAGGGCTGCAATCATTGCCCGGTCGTGATCCTCCCGCTTTCTGAAATCCGCCGGCATGATGATCCGCCGGGGGATCCCATGCCGCTCCGCCCGGTCCAAGACGCCGGCATCCGGATTGTCCGTCAGGAGAAGAACCATTTCGGCAGGCAGTCTCCCCGCCTCAATCTGATCAATAATCGACTGGACATTGGAACCACCGCCCGAGGCAAGAGCGCCGATCCGGAGTTTTCCCGTCATCGGAAGTGTACCTCCCCCTTCCCTTTGCGAATCTCCCCAATTTTCCAGGCGGACGTTCCCAACTCTTCCAAGTCTGCCAGAACATCCTGCGCATCCTCCGGAGAAACAATCAGTACAAAACCGATTCCCATATTGAAGGTACGGTACATCTCCTCTTCCGGAACATGGCCGTGCCCGGCCAGCCAGGGAAAAACCGGCGGGATTTCCCAGCTCCCACGCTGCAACTCCACGGTACAGCCCTCCGGCAGCACCCGGGGAAGATTTCCGGGCAGCCCCCCCCCGGTGATGTGAGACAATCCCTTGAGATCGTACCGATCCAGGAGAGGCAGAACGGTCTTCACATAGATCTCCGTCGGTTCCAGCAGGACCTCGCCGTAAGGACGGTCAAAAGGGGCGGCTTCCCGGTTCAGGTCGACCCCCATCCGGTCCAAAACAATCTTACGCACAAGGGAATAACCGTTGCTGTGAATCCCTGTTGAAGCAAGACCAAGGACCTGATCGCCCGGAACAACGGCGGACCCGTCGATGATCCGGGAACGCTCCACCACCCCCACGGCAAAACCGGCCAGGTCGTACTCTTCATTACCGTAGAAATCAGGCATCTCCGCCGTCTCCCCGCCGATCAGGGCGCACCCCGCCTGCCGGCACCCCTCCACAATCCCTTTCACCACATCAGCGCTCCGTTTGACTTTCAGCCTCCCCGTCGCCAGGTAGTCGAGAAAGAAGAGGGGTCGCGCCCCGGAGACAAGAATATCGTTGACGCACATGGCAACAAGATCGATCCCGATCGTATCGTGACGTCCCGTGAGGAAGGCAAGCTTCAGTTTCGTCCCTACACCGTCCGTCCCGGAGACCAGGACAGGTTCCCTGTACCGGCCCGGCTCCAGGGCAAAGAGTCCGCCGAAACCGCCGAGGCCGGTCATCACCTCCGGACCGAAGGTCGTCTTGACCATCGGAGCAATCGCCCGGACAAAGGCCTCGCCCGCATCGATATCGACACCGGCATCTTTATAAGTCAGTTTTTTTCCGGTCATTGCAACTCCTGTTCTTTCTCTTCGAGCTTTGTGCCTCTGTGCCTCGGCATCTTTATGTCTTTATCCCCGTGCTCTCCGCCTGATCCGTGGTGAATCGCTTTTGACTTTGGCCTTGCCTTTTCTTCAAGATCTTCATGTCCTTCATGGTGAAGCTTTTCAGCCTTTGATTTTACTCTGTGCCCCTTTGCCTTTGTGCCCGGCTTCTCGTTACTCCAGCAACGCCGGAAGCAGAATCCGGAAGGTACTTCCTTTCCCGGTCCCTCCATCCACCCAGATCCGCCCGCCATGCGCCTCGATGATCACCTTGGCGATATACAGTCCCAAGCCCGACCCTTCGATCTCCGTTGTTCCCCGAACTCTCCGGTATTTTTCGAAGATCGTCGGAAGATCGCCTTCCGGAATCCCCCGGCCGTTGTCGATGATGGAAATCTGCAGAATCCGCTCCGCCGCCTCCAATTCTTGTGAAGACGGACACCCGGAAGGCTGTTCCGGCAACAGGTCGGCCAGGACACGGATCTTGCCGCCGCCGGGGGTGAACTTGATGGCATTCCCGATCAGGTTGATCATCACCCGCATGAGGTAGTCCTTGTCCCCGACAATCGGAAACCGGTCGGCGCCGAAGTCCTTCTCGATGATGATCTCCTTACTCCGGGAGAACATCCGCTGTGTCCTGATCGAGATCTCCATCACATCATTCATGTCAATGCGCTGCCGGTTGTATTCCACGGTCCCCGAATCGAGTTTGGACAGATCGAGCAGTTCATTGACCAGGTTGAGAAGATGGTTGGCGCCGGTTTCAATATTCTGCAACAATTTCGTCAGGTCTTCATCAATCACTCCCCTGGTTTCGTTCAGGACAATCTTGTCACAGATGGTAATCGTCGTCAGGGGATTCTTCAGGTCATGGATGACCATGGAGACAAAGTCCGCCTTCTTCTGTTCCAATTCCTTGTCCTTGGCGATATCCCGGAAGACCTCCACCCGGCCGATCACTTCCCCCTCGGCGGAAAAGATGAATCGCGTACTTTTTACAATGGGAACACGACTCCCGTCCTTGCGGACAAGATTGAACTCTTTCATGATCTTCCGGTCCCGACCGATTGCCCCCTTCGTCTCAAGGATACGACAGTCGGCATCATCGGGACAATTGAAGATCTCCGTACATTTCCGGCCGATCGCCTCCCGGAAGCTGTAACCGGTAATCTCTTCGGCGGCGGCATTAAAGAAGACGATCTCCATCTCCTGGTTCACGGAAAAGAGCCCTTCCCCCATGGTATTGATGATGGTCTCGATCTGTTCTTTCTGATTGGCAAGCATCCGGTTGGTATGGCGCACCTCATCGTGAAGGTGTTTCATCTGCAGGGCGGATCTGACCCGGGCCAGCAGCTCCATCTCATTGTAGGGCTTGCGGATATAGTCATCGGCGCCGTGGCTCAATCCTTCGATGGTATCCTCGATGGAACTCTTGGCGCTGACCAGGATAATCGGGATGTTCCGGGTCTCCGGCTTTTTCTTAATCGTTTCACAGACCCGGTATCCATCAATCCCCGGCATCATGATGTCGAGGAGAATCAGGTCCGGCTGTTCCCGGTAGACCTCCTTTAACGCCGCCTCTCCGCTCCGGGCCGTCCGGACATAGTACCCATCCATCTTCAGAATATCGGAGAGGAGTTCCAGGTTGTTCCGGTTGTCATCGACAACGAGGATATTGGAAACAATTTCCATTAACGTTCCGCCTTTTTCTCGGGTTCTACTGCAACGACCGATTCTGCGGAGATCCGGATTCGGCATCCGCAACAGGGAGCGTAAACGAAAAGATACTCCCCTCTCCTTCGGCGCTTTCGACACGGATGCCCCCGCCATAGGCCTCGACAAACTTTTTGCTGATATAGAGGCCGAGACCGGCCCCCCGTTGTTCCGAATCCGACTCTCCGTTTAACTGGCGAAACTGGTCAAAGATGACCTCCTGGTCCTCTTCCCGGATTCCGATCCCGTTATCCCGGACGCGGATCTCTACAACCCCCCTTGCCGTACTTCCCGGCGGAGCAGGAAGGGCTTTTGCCTCAACAAAGATCCGGCCGTGATCGGGCGTAAACTTGACGGCATTCCCAATCAGGTTGATGAGGACCTCTTTGATCCGGACCTCTCCCGCCAAAACCTTCGGAAGGTCCTCGGGAATCCGGTGTTCCAGATGGAGGACACGGTCCACCAACTGGGGCTCTATGCTGACCAATGAAGAGAGGACCAGTTTTTTCACACTCAACGGTTCAATCCTGAGTTCGGCCTTCCCCAATTCCAGATGAGAAAGATTGAGCAGGTCATCAATGACGTGCATCAGATGCTGTGCGTTTTCATAGACCTTCATCAGATTCTTCAGCTGATTCTCGTTCAGGTAACCGTAGCTCCCTTTGATCAGCATGTTGGTATAGCCGAGAATCGAATTCATGGGCGTGCGCAGTTCGTGGGAAATGTTGGCAAGAAATTCCGATTTGAGCCGGTCCGCCTCCCGGATCTTCTCGTTTGCACGGGCAAGAACACGATTCTGCCGCTCCAGTTCCCGGCTTTTTTCGTTCAGCTCCTCCGTCCGGAGGAGGATCATCTCTTCAAGGCGTCGGTTCAGCTCCCGCAGTTCCTCCGGCCTTCCCTTCGGCTCCATCCTTCACACCTCTCCCCCAACGGTAATTTCCGGGATTCTCAGGGTCGGTTGGGCATCGGAGACGGGAACTCCCTGGCCGTCCTTCCCGCAGGTCCCGATGGCATCGCCTGAATCGCTCCCAACCCGGTCGATCTTCATTAAGACCTCCGGACCGTTGCCGGTAAGCGTAGCTCCCCGCACCGGTTCCCCCACCTTTCCGTTCTCAATCCGGTAACCTTCACTGACCTCGAAAACAAAATCTCCATTAATGGTGTTGACCTGTCCGCCTCCCATCCGGACCACAAAGAGACCTGTGGGTGTGGAACGAAGGATCTCCTCCGGGTCCTCGTCACCGGGCAAAATCATGGTATTGGTCATCCGGGGGATGGGACGCCGGCGGAAGGACTCACGCCGTCCGTTCCCCGTCGGTACGGTCCCCTCCTTCATGGCCGTGAGACGGTCATAGAGATAACCTTTCAGGACGCCCCGATCGATGAGAACCGTCCGGGCCGCCGGGGTCCCTTCATCATCAAACCGGAAAGAGCCCCGCTTGTTGGGCAGGGTCGCATCATCCACCACCGTCACGGCCGGAGAAGCGATCGTATCCCCGATCCTCCCGCTGTAAACGGAGAGCCGCTGCTGCGCCAGGTCGGCCTCCAGGCCGTGCCCCACCGCTTCATGAATCATGGTCCCCCCCGCCTGCGAAGAGAGAACCACCGGCATCCGTCCTCCGGGAGCGGGTGCGGCATTCAGCATCAGGAGGGCCCGCCGAGCCGCCCGTCGGGCGACCTCATCGAAGGATTCCATTTCAAAGAGTTCAAAACCGACGGCCCCGCCGACCGATTCCAGGCCGGTCTGGATCACTTCTTCTTCCCGGGCCACCACCTGTACCCGTCCGATCAAAGAAACCCGGTCATCCTCGGCCAGTTCGCCGATGGAGTTGGCGATCAGGATCCGTTTGCGGGAATCTCCGTAAACCGTCGTGGACTGGCGGATTCGCGGATCAACACTGCGGGCGGCGGCATCGGCCGACTTTACCAATTCTACCTTATGCACTGTTTCCACGCCGGCCGGATTGATCCGGACAGGATGCTGCACGGCGGATTCCCGGGAGGCCAGAAGGATGGTTTGATCCCGCCCCTCTCCCTTCAGCGCCCGGCTCACCCTCCCGGCAAGTTCCATCAGGGAGGTCAGGGAGAGATCATTGGTATAGGCATAGAGGGTACGATGATCGTGGAGAAGCCGGAGACCGGCGCCCCGCGTGATCCCGGTAACAACCTTTTCAATTTTGTTGTCTTCCAGAACGATGGAGGAGTGTTCCCCCCGCTCCAGGTAGAGCTCGGCGAAGTCACCGCCATGACGCAGGGCCTGCTTCAGGATCTTCGGAATCTGTTCTTTCGGGATCATGGTGTTTCACTTCTCCGGCGGCTATCCGGCGTCTTGGATCAACCGCTCTGCAATCTGGATCGTGTTCAGGGCCGCCCCTTTCCGGAGGTTATCCGAAACAATCCAGAGGTTCAGTCCCTTCTCGATCGATTCATCTTCCCGGATCCGCCCGACGAAGGTATCATCCTTCCCGGCCGCGTCGATGGCCAGAGGATAGACATTGTCCGCAGGATGATCAAGGACGCAGACCCCCTCGGCACAGGCCAGAAGTTCACGGGCATGATCGGCCGTAAGTTTTTTCTCCGTCTCGATATTGACCGCCTCGGAATGACAGCGAAAAACCGGCACCCGCACCGTCGTGGCCGTCACGGCAATGGCGTCATCCTCCAGGATCTTTCGCGTCTCGTTGACCATCTTCAGTTCTTCCCGGGAATAGCCGTTCTCGAAAAAGATATCAATATGAGGAAGGCAGTTGAAGGCAATCTGGTGGGGATAGACCTCCGTCCTGACCTCCTGAAAACCGAGGAGCGCCCGGGTCTGATTGAGGAGTTCATCCATCGCTTTTTTGCCCGTACCGGAGACCGCCTGATAAGTGGAGACAACAATCCGCTTGATCTTCGCCGCATCATGGATCGGTTTCAGGGCAACCACCATCTGGATCGTTGAACAGTTGGGATTGGCGATAATCCCCTGATGCCGTGTAATCGCATGGGCATTGACCTCGGGAACCACGAGGGGAACCTCCGGATCCATCCGGTAGGCACTGCTGTTATCGACCACCACGGCTCCGCTCTTCACGGCCGCCGGTGCAAAAATCAGGCTCCGATCACCCCCGGCGGAAAAGAGGGCAACATCAATCCCCTCGAAAGAATTCTCCTTCATTTCCATGACGGGGATTTCTTTGCCCCGGAAGGGGATGGTTTTCCCCGCGGAACGGGACGAGGCGAGAAGCCGGAGTTCCTCCACGGGAAAATTCCGTTCCTCCAGGATGGAGACCATCTCACGCCCCACGGCGCCGGTCGCACCGGCCACGGCAACGTTATAGAACTCTTTCTGCAGCATTTTCCCTCCTGTTATGAAAAAGGGGGTCCTTCTCCGCCGGCAGACGGAAAAAGAGTGTATTATTGCGGATTTTATATTTGATGGATCTTACTGATTCCGGGGGGAAGCTGTCAAGAAGATAAAAAACGGAATGGATTTTTTTTGAGGAAACGCAGTACTCCCGGTTGTCCGGCTTTCAGGCAAGGAACAAGGTTCATGTCCGTCCCCCGCCTCTTCGTTTCTTCCGTTCGTCATCGTCCATTAAATCAGGTAAATCCCCGTCTGAAAAATCGTACACCCTTTCACTTCCGGGGACCGGCGGATCGGCACAAGGCGCTTCATCTTCCTCGGAGACCTCTTCCAGTTCCAGCTTGAGATCGGTTTCGGGGTCCGAAAGGTCGACCACCTCTTTTTCGGAAGAGGCCCCGTTCTCCTCGCCGGCGTCATACCCGAGAGAGATCACATCCTCCGGCGATTCAGGCGCAGGCGCCGCTTCCTGTTTTTGCGTATCGTTCAGAAAAAAGGACTCTTCTTCACCCTCGTCGTCTCCCCCCCCTTCGGGTCGCCCCGGTTCGGGCAGGGCCGCCGGTCCACTCATCCCGGACGCAGAGGCTCCCTCCGGACCGGGAAGGGCCATAGATCCGGATCGTTTCGGTGCCCCGACCAGATCCTCGTATCGTACACCCGCCGAGGCTTTCTGCGGCACGGACGGCTCTTCCGGCTCGGGAACCGCCGGTTTCCGATCGTCTTCCGTGATCACCTTTACGGTTTTCCATTTCCGGAGAAGCACCAGAAAGACGGCCAGTCCCACCACGGCAACCAGGCCCACCCCCCAGAGCAAAAGCATCCGGTGATGATGTTTTGCCCGGGCCTGCACTGCAGCACGTTGCGCCGCCTGAGCCTGTTGCTGTAATTTCCGTTCTCTGCGCTGCTCCGCCGACTTCTGCAAAGCATGGATCCGATCCTGAAGCCTCTTTTGCAGGGCGGAATCGCTGACTTTGCCGGCAAAAGACCGAAGATCGGAGATCGTGCCTGTTTTCAGGAGATGATCCAGTGTAATCAACTCCAGAGCCTTCTTGGCAGCATCAACAAACCGGCCTTCCGGATAAATTTTCAGATATTCCTGGAATTTCTCCTGATGATTCGTCCGGACGGCATCCTGAAAAACCAGGACCTCCGCCCGATTCTTGGCCTCATCCAGAAAGAGGCTGTTCGGATTGCGACGGATATAATCGAGATAAACCGGCGCTGTATCAATTCTTTTGACCTCTTCAAACTGCAGGGCCATGATCCGATCTTCCGCGAGAGAAGCAAATTCGCTCTTCGGAAACTGATGAAGAAACGCCTCGTAGTCGGCGATGGTGTCCTTCTTTTTCACCTCCGTGAAGGCCACCATGTCCGGCGTGACGATCTTCTCCACCTCCGACATCGGAATACCGACAATCCCGCCGAGACTCTCGTATTTGACCATCCCTTCTTCACGCCAGAAATTATCCACCTTAATCACCCGGCCGTCTTTCAGAAAGATCCGGCTTTCGGCAAATCCCACAGCGGGCGCAAAGAAAAAAGAAAAAATGATAATCAACAAAAGAAGGTTTCTGATTCGAAGCATAAACGGATCCTTCTTCCTGGATTAAGTCTCATCCGGCCAATAGATTTATTATATAATATTTTCTCTGCGGATGGCAAACAAATGGAATCAGGAGACACCTTCATATTGAACGACAATTTGTATCAAATCATTCTTCAGTCCCTGGAGGTACCATGAAGCGCAAGCTGCCCCGTTTGACGATTTTAGCGAGAACAGCTCTCAACAACGCAGTTGCCAAAGTTATTGAAGAACATCGTCGGACGGGAGCCCCGGTTGCTCTTTGGCAAAACGGCAAGGTCGCTTTGATCCATCCGGACCGGTTGCCGGTTCACAGGCCGAAAGAGAGCAGACAACTTTCCGGTAAGAAATCCCGACAACATTGAAGTGGAGCCGGGGCCAATGCGTATGCTGGTGTCAATTTTTTTTGCTTGACAAAATTATAGCGCATGACCCTCAATCTTTCTTTCGCCGGGGACGCTCAAGATTAAAGACCTGGTACCAAATCTCTGCCTTCGCTAAAGGGGGGGGCACAAGGTCGTGGTCCATCGTTTTGATCTTTGCCTTTTCCCCGTGACTCCCCGTGTTCCCCGTGGTTAAATGTTTTTGCTTTTCGCCCTTGATCTTGCCTTTTCCATGTTTTGTTTTCCCCGTGTTTTTTGTGTCCTTCGTGGTAAGTCGCTTTTGCTCTTGACTTTGATCCCGCCTCTGCCGGATCCCGATTATCCCCGTTTCACCTGTCTCCTGCAAATTGGGGTAAGTCCTGTTAAGCCCTTTAAAACATTGACATTTTACCGTAGAGGACATACAATAAAAAAGATGGTATTTTCCAGTTTCCAGGCAATCTCCTCATGCCGGGTTCCGTGACGGTCGATCAACGAGGCCATGTATGATTCAGAACAAGGCAATTCTCATCGTCGACAGTGAAAACCATACCCTCAGGATCCTGAAGGACCTCCTGATCGGGAACGGGTTTGTCGTCTATTTTGCGCCGAACTGTGCCCTGGCCATGCAGATTGCCATCAAGGATCTGCCCGACCTGATCCTCTCGGAAATCGTGCTGGAGGACATGGACGGCCGGGAGTTCATGAAAACGGTACATAACGCACCGGAGACAAGTGAGATCCCTTTTATTTTCCTGACCTCCCGGACCCTTCTGTCGGACAAGGTATCCGCTCTCGATGCTGGCGCCGAAGACTATATTACGAAGCCCTTCAATGAGACGGAACTTTTAGCCCGAGTCCACGTGGTCCTGCGCCGCTACAACAGACGGCCGGTGACGGCGCTGACCGAGGAGGACGGCATAAAAGGGGATCTGAAGGACATCAATCTCGTCGACTTTGTCCAGCTCTTCGACATGGGAAGAAAAACGGCAACCATTGAAATCTCCGGGGAAGACCGGGAGGGACGGATCTATTTTGAAGGGGGGGAACTCATTCACGCCGTTTCCGGAAAGCGTTTCGGGAAAGAGGCACTCTATGATCTTTTTGCCGTTCGGGAAGGGTCCTTTATCGTTCACCTGAATGTCTCGTCACGGATCCGGACGATCCAGGAGGGCTCGACGAACCTGATGATGGAGATCATGCACCGTCTGGACGAACAGGGAATCCATCCCGTCGTTTCAGGACCGGAAAAGCGGACACCCCCGGAACGATCTTCCCTGCACAACGAAGGAATCCGGGAACTCTTTGAAAAAGGCGTGATTGAAGAATTCACAAAAGGGTAAAGCTCCCTTTGCCCGTCGGCGGCATCGCCGAAGCTTGCGTCCTCCGAAAGGACTTTATGGATACGGCCAAAAATATCGCCATCATCGGCGGCAACAAAGAAGCGCTGGGGCTTCTTCCGCTCCTTGAGAAGAAGAACGTCCGCGTCAAGATCATCGTAGACACCAATCCCGACGCCCTGGTATTTAAGCTCAATGAATTAGGCTTCCGCCTGGCCCGAAAGTACCATATCATCCTGAGTTCCGACCTGACCGACCTGTTGGCGCAGGAGGATCTCGATCTGATCATCGATGCATCCTCCGATCCTGCAACCCGGGCCTTTCTCGAAAAAGAAGAGTTCTCGGGAAGGGAGGTCATCAGTGTACTGAGCGCCCGTCTGCTCTGGGGGCACAAGGAGGAAGAGGCCGGATCGGACCTCCCGAAGCATTCCAAGCTCCTCTCCAGCCTGAACGACATTGTCGAGGCCGTCAATCTCACCAAGGATAAACGGCAGGTCTCCTCTCTGATCCTGCAAGTCGCCATCGAATCGACAGGCGCCGACAACGGCTCTCTCATGATCGTCGACCCCGAGGAAAAAGTCCTGAAGATCGAAGTCGCCGAAGGAATCCCGGAAGAGATCATCCCGACGATCCGCTGCCCTCTGGGCGAGGGGATTGCCGGGAAAGTCGCGCAGGAGGGACAGCCGCTGCTTCTCTCCGGGAAGTCCGACGACAGGACCTTTCGGACTCTCCGGGAACGGGAAGAGATCAAATCCGCCCTTTGTGTCCCCCTGACGGTGAACGGTTCCACCGTCGGTGTTCTGAACCTGAACAACCTGAGGGATCTCGACGGATTTACCGAGGAAGACCTTTCCTTCATTACCCGGCTGGCCGCCTTCGATGCGGAGATCCTTCTCAAATCACAGGAGTATGCCTCCCTCCGGGAAAATGCCGAAACCTTCCGGATCTGGAAAGAACTGAACCGGATCCTTAACACCTCAGCGCCGATCGAAGAACGGTTGCTGCAAACCTGCCGGACCCTCTCCGCCCGGTTTCGGGAGAGCGTCTGTTCGATCTATCTTTTCGACACCAACACACGGGAACTGACCCTCAAAGCGAGCAGTCTGAAAAGATTTACCCCCACCGATCAGAGCCACATCCAGCTGCATGAAGGCATAGACGGGTGGGCCGCGGGAGAGCAGGAGGTCGTCATCCTGAAGGAGCACCCGAATCTCGACCCGGAGGTCAGGAAGACATTCATGTCGATTCCCCTCGTCTCCGAGGGGACGATTACCGGCGTCATGAATATCCAGTTGATCTCCGCAAAGGGGCTCTCCGAAGAGGAGGAAATCCTTCTCCGGGACATCGCACGGCACCTCTCCAGCGCCGTGAAAAGCGCCCGGAAGGAAGACAGGGCCTATCTGCGGGCGACAAAGATCGAGGCGATCAACGAGGCAGGGATCAATATCCTCTCCATCATGGACCTGCAAAAACTTCTGGAACTCGTTCCCCCCTCGGCCGCCATGATCATGGACGCCGACGGCTGTATCCTCCGGCTCAAGGGGACCGACGGCGGGATGGAAATCCGGTCGACCTACTCCATGTGGGAGGAGGAGATTGAAGACCGGGTCTTTGCACTCGATGCGGAGATCGGAGCCCAGGTGGAACTCGGCAAAAAACCGCTCTATATCCGGGATCTCGGCGAGGAAGAAGGATATGAATCCTTCGGACGGGTTGTCAAATCGGTCGTGGCCATGCCCCTGATGGAACAGGGAGAGGTCCGCGGCATCCTCTCCATCTATGACAAGATCCCGAAAGGCTCATTTCACGCCACCGCCTTCGGCAGGGAGGACCTGGAAATCTTTCAGAAGTTCGTCCACTATGTTGAAAAGGCAATCGTCAACGTACAGCGAAACGACCGGACGCGGACGATCCGGAACTGTGATAATCTCACGGGCCTGCCGAATGAAGGGGCGCTCAAACGGAAGATCGAAAATGAAATCAACCGCTCCCGGCGCTACGAACGGCGGTTCATTCTGCTCACCCTCTGCTGGAGTCATGAAAAGAACGGGAGCCCACCCCTCGATGTGGAAAAGCGGAACAGCCTGATCGTGGAAATCAGTTCCGTCCTCCAGGAGAATATCCGGGAATATGATACCCTGGCTCGAACGGGACCCCGGAAATTCGAGGCTCTCTTCCCCGAGTCCATGGAAGAGATCCGCGATCTGACGACACGATTGACCCGATCGATTCGTGATCGCAAAAAAATGAAAACTTCCCCGCTGGCCGACATGGAACTGCAACTCAAATTCGGTTACGCCGTTTTTCCCGACGATGGAGTCACGATCGAAGCCCTTCTCAACGAGTCCCACCGCCTGCGCCTCGGCGCACGGATCTAACGATATTCCCGCGTCTGAACCTTTCGTCCATTCAGATAAACCTCCACCACCGCCTTCCCCTGTATTTCCAGATCGAGATCCAGGAGGGTCTCCGGAAACTTTCGGCCGGAGAAGACCTGACGCCGTCCCTTGCGGTCGTTGACGAAAACATCGGCCGTCACGGGAAGCAGCCCGAAAGGAATCCGGTAGCGGAAGCGAACCCGGATAATCGGTGCCGACGAATGCATACGTCCTTCCCGGCTCACGACAAGCGCCACCGGATGATCCCGGTCCACAGGATACCCGAAGGCGGGGGACTGGTTGATAATCCGGTTTTCAGCCACCCCCTCGTATTCCTGATACCGGACATTGCCCATCTCCAGGCCCGCAGTCTCAAACAATGCAAGAACGGAATCGAAATCCTTTCCAATCAGGTCCGGCATCCGGTACACCGGTGGACGCCCCCCCCGACTGATCAGAAGATCCACACGATTCTCTTTCAGATGGGTCGTCCCGGGATCAGGATTTTGAGAGAGAACCGTGTCCGCTTCCGTTCCGGGGAAAAAGGCCCGGGTCAACCTGCCGATGGTCAGGCCCTCTTCCTTCAGGACCACTTCGGCTTTATTCAGAGACATTCCCCGCACCTCCGGAATGGTCACATCCCGCATCCCGAGGCTCAGAACAACCTCAATGTTTCGATCCACCTTGAGCCGGGTCCCCGGCGGCGGCAACTGCCTCAAAACCGTCTTGGGGGAAAAAACAGGATCATACTCCTCTCCCGCCACCCGAAGATCCAGCCCCACCCGTCCGGACTCTTTCAGCGCCCGGACAATATCTTTCCCCTTGAGGTCCGGTACGAGAACCGTTCTGCCGGAGCTCACCCACCGCATGGCGAACCAGGCGGAGAAGATAAAGACCAGGAAAAAGCTGAAGGCAATACCGATCAGATAAAGATAACGACGCATCGGAGGGCTCCTGCAACAACGAAAACATATTCAGGGGGGTCCCGGATCAGGGATCTTCATCCCCCCCCTGTCTTCCCTTTTTTGCGAGGGGGAACAGAGGAAGGGACGCGGCCGTTCGATTTTCTTTTCTTCCTGCCGAGGTCCATCCAAAGATGAAACCCGTAGGTCGAGGGAATGGGGATCAGGATCAGACCGATGAGGATCCCCCCGGAAAGAGTCAGCCCTCCGGCCAGCAGATAGGAGTTGCCGTCGGCAAGATAGAGCAAACCGGAAGTAATCGCCAGGGTCATGGCCATAAGGCCGAGGATACTTCTCCGGAAGATTCTGGCTACATACCGTTCCGTCTGGCTGATGGTCACCGGATGAATCCGCACACGCAGCTCTTCCCGCCGCAAGGCCTTGAGTAATCCCGCCGCATCACGGTACATTCGCTGCAAATTCTCAAGTTCCGTCTTTCCCTGTTGGCAGACCGACGCGGCCTTCTCCTCACGGAGGACCTGACGGGCCAGGGGGACAATATCCTTGACGGCATTGAAATCATTCCGGTAGAGGGTCCCGATCCCCTCCACCAAGGCGGCGGTCTTGAAGAGATAGACCAGATTGCTCGGCAACTCGAAGGGGAAGGCGTAAAAACTCTCCAAGATTTCAATGGCAATCTCCTGAATCCGCTTCTGGGTCATCCCTTCCATCGTAAGGATGTCAAACATCGTTTCCGCAGCTTCCCGCAGAACCGCAGGACTCACTTCCCGGTTGGCAATACCGAGGTTATAGTACCCTTCAACCAACCGGTCGAAATCCCTCCGGGCACCGGCCAGCGTCGTCTGGATCAGTTCCTTCCTGGTTTCGGCATCGAGTTCCACCACCAACCCGTAATCGAGAAGCACAATCTTTTCCTCCGCAGTGACCAGGATATTGCCGGGATGGGGGTCGGCATGGATCACACCATCAAGGAGAATCTGTTGCGTATAGACCTCAATCAGTTTCGAAAGAACCCGATCCACATTGATGCCCTGCGCCTTCAGTTTTTCGAATTCCGTGATCTTGATCCCGTGGTAATAGCGCATCACCAGAATCCGGGGAGTGGTCAACTCGGGAAAGTATTCCGGCACGCAGAGGGCGGGGCGGTCCTTCATCAGTTCCTGGAACCGCCGGATGTTCAGCGCCTCGTGTTCAAAATCCATCTCTTCGTAGATGGTCCTGGAAAACTCATCGATCACCACCTGCAGGGAACGGAGCTGGTAGGACTGAAAAAGGTGATTCAAGACACTCAAGATCCGGTTGATGATCTTCAGGTCGATCGTAACCAGATGATGGATCCCCGGGCGCTGAACCTTGACGGCGACCTCCTCGCCCCGATATTTCGCCTTGTGGACCTGACCGAGGGAGGCGGCCGCAAGCGGTGTCGGGTCGAAATCATCAAAGACCTCTCCGAGAGGACGCCGGTATTCCTCTTCCACAACCTTCTTCACCACGGCAAAGCTTACCGGAGGGACCTCATCATGGAGACGGGAAAGTTCCCGAAGATAAAGGGGCGGGATAATATCCGCCCGAGTGGAGATCACCTGAGTCAGTTTGATAAAGGACGGTCCCAGCGCGGCAATCCGGGCCGTGAGATCACGGGCCCGCTTCTCGTGAAAACCATCGTTGACCTGCCGGCCGGCGCCGAAAAAAACAAAACGGCGATAATCCCGAAGAAAGGAAAGGAGAAAGGGAAGTGCCGTAAAAAAGATTTTCAGACCACGCAGTATCATTTCGAGGGCTTTTCCATGTACGGCGGCACCGTCCAGTTCGGCCGAGGAGGAACGGGAACCGGCAGAAAGTCTTTTCGGACAAAACACCACCACGGTTTTAGGGATACTTCTTTTCCAGATCTTGAAGCCAGGCCTCACGGAGACCGGCATAGTCCATCCCGGTCGCAGCCACCAGGGACTTCTCGAAAGGAACACCGGAGGCCAGGTCGCCCAACATCTTCTGTACGGCGTAGATCCCATGATTCCGGATGATATAATCTACAACGGTAAAACTCTCCGTGTACGCAAGAGAAGCCGTATCCCCACCCATTTTGAGAAAGGACCCTTCCAGATCCCGCAAGGGAAGGACATCCCGGCTACGAAGGATATAGGCCACATTACGGTCATGCACCTTCAGGGGCTCCCCCTCAAAATACTGTGCCAGACCTTCATTGAGCCATGTGGGAATATCACGCCCGACCATCCGGCGGATCAGGGCATGGGTGTACTCGTGATTGACGACCCGTTCCAGTTGATCACTCCGCTCCTTCAGGCCGCCGATGGGAATTCGGATCTTGCCGTCATAGACGCCTCCGGTCCAATCCGGCGTCCGGGTAACCGCTCGAAAATCATCGTCCGAATAGAGAATCGTCGTCAACCGTCCGGCAGGATAATAATTGAATTCCGCCCCGATCCTCTGGTAGGCTTCATCCAGCAGACTGATGACGAGCCATCCCGCTTCGGTGTTCTCCCGGCCGTCGTAACGGACGTCGAAATGCTCTCCCTCCCGGGTATCAAAACCGGCTTCCGCTTCCGCTTCCCGACCGGCCTTGTCGACCAGTTTCCGGATTTTGACGTCGTCGGGATTAGCCGAGAGATAGTTCTTCAGGTGGGAAATTCCTTCTTTCAGACGGTTCTGTTTATAGAGAAGTTCACCGAACATCTTCTCCACCTCCGGGTCCCGGGGGACCCTGGAAAGATATTCCTTGAAATACCTTTCGGCACGCGTCGTATCGGAGAGATTCAGCGCGGCAACCCCCATGAACTTGTAGATATCCGGAGACGGATCAAGGACCTTGACCGCCTCCTCAAAAGCGGCGATCGCTCCCTCATTGTCCTTCCCCTTCATGGCAGCGTATCCCTTCTGCAGCCAGGCACGCTGAAGATTCCGGCGAAGAACGATCTCATCAGGCAGCCGCTTTAAGGCACGCTGAAAACGATCGACCGCATCGTCATAGCGTCCCTCTTTCATGAAGGTCACCCCTTCATTGTTCCATCGGATCCCTTCGGAATCTTTCCGTGCCGAGACGTCAACCTTTTCGACTGCGCCCACCGGAATGCGCCGGCTCCCGTTGCGGGAAAGAGACTCCGGGAAATGAGAGGTGATTTTTCGTACCGCCCGTTCGACGCTCTTTCGGTCTTGCGTAAAGTTACGATGAAGTCCCAGGTAAATCACGGAGAGAAGGGAAAGAACAAGGAGAAGGAGATAACCGCTCCCGCTCCATCCGGATTTCTTTACGGAGACCGGTTCCGGGTTCTCCTCTTCCGGCTCCCCGAGTTTTTTCGCCATGCCCCGTCCCCGCATCCGCCGTTCACGGATTTCAATAATCGCTCCCGTACCTTCCAGTTCCGTCCGCAGAACATGAGCCCGTTCCAGGGACATCTCCTTGGTCAGCAGGAGAGGGAGCTGACCAAGGCGGGCCTGAAATTCTTCGGAGGATTCCCAGAAGGTCCGGCTTTTCAGAAAATCGATCACCTGATCGGCAACAGAGGGATCGGCATAGCCCATGAGAAAGAGATCACAAACCCGGTCGGAGGAGGAGGGAAAAACGCCCTCCATTCCGCAACGGGAACAAAGAATCGCTTCCGGATCCACCTTGCTGGAACAGTGAGGACAAAACATCCGGTTACCCCTCTTGCTTTGGAAAAAGCCCCCCCGGAGAAGCGGCATAAGCCCGTTCATATTAATCGATCCGTAAATGAGAGTCAATGGGATTGACATTTCTCCCGGAGGTACGATAAAAGTAGCGCAAGGCGCTGTTCTTCATGGAAGCGGGAATAAGGAGTCATGCCATGCCGTTGATCGGCCTGACCGGCGGAATCGCCACCGGGAAAAGTCTCGTTACGGATTACCTGCGCGACAAGGGGATCCTTGTCGTCGATGCCGATCAGCTTGCCCGGAAGATGGTAGAACCGGGAAGGCCTGCATGGGAAAAGATCCGCCGGGAATTCGGGCGGGAATACCTGCGGAAAGATCAGACCCTGGACCGCAGGAAGCTGGGAGACCTGGTTTTTGCAACCCCGGAAAAGCGCAGGGCGCTCGAGCGGATCATCCATCCCGAAGTTTTAAATGCAGCTCGAAAGATCATCCACCCCCTGCTTGATGCCGATCCGGATCGATGGATCATTTTCTCCGTTCCGCTGCTCTTTGAAAGTGGCTTTGATAAAATAACGGATCGGGTTGCGGTTGTCTATGTCGATGAAGCGACACAGTTGCAACGCCTGATCATGAGGGACGGGTTGACAAAAGCAGATGCGCTGAAACGCATTCGCGCACAGATGCCGATAGAGGAGAAGAAAAACCTGGCGGATGACCTGATAGACAACAGCGGCGCCCCGGACGAGACCCGCCGGCAGGTGGACGGCTGGCTGTTGAGGGTACGTCTGTCCGACAAGACTTCCGGTTAAAGCTCCATCTCCCGGAAAGGGGCCACCGGCCGTGGGGTGAAATATGAAAATGCGGCTCGACAAATACCTTCAGACCGTGGGAATCTTCAAGCGACGGACCGCCGCCCGGGAGGTCTGCGAGGAGGGAATCGTCGAGATCAACGGCCACCGGGCCAAAAGCGGCAAGACCGTCCAGGCCGGGGACCGGATCGACCTCCATCTCTACAATCGAGAACTCTCCATCGAGGTCTTGAGAATTCCCGCCGGGGTCGTTCCCAAAAAAGACCGGCCCGACTATTTTCGGACATTATAGATCTGTCGCCCCGGATCCCTGCCCTTAAAATTCCGTCTTATTTCATCATGGATCCTTCTTCCGGATAGGCCTCAATGTTATGAATGGCAAGGTCGGGTCCCCGCATCTCCTCTTCCTCGGTGAGCCGGATACCCACAGTGACCTTCAACAGACCGTAAAGCAGGACACTACAGACGAGGGCAAGAAGAAGGGCCATGACACTCCCCATAAGCTGACTGACGAAGGAGACCCCCCCCATGCCCCAGAGGGCCCTGGAGCCGAAGATCCCGGCGGCGATCCCGCCCCAGGTTCCGCAAAGGCCATGCAGGGGCCAGACGCCGAGAACATCGTCGATCTTCCATCTCTCCTGCTCGACCGTAAACATCATTACGAAGATCACCGCAGCGACGATCCCGATGACCAGGGCGCCTAATGGATGGACAAGGTCGCTTCCGGCACAGATCGCAACCAGCCCCGCCAAGGCCCCGTTATGGATGAACCCGGGATCTCCCCGGGTCACAAAAAGCGCTGCCAGAACACCGCCGACCATGGCAAAGAGTGAATTGACCGCAACAAGACCCGAGATCCCGTTGATCGCCTGGGCGCTCATCACGTTGAAACCGAACCATCCGACACAGAGAATCCAGGAACCGAGGGCCAGGAAGGGGATGTTGCTGATCGGAATCGGGTGGCTCTTCCCGTTCTTGCCGTAGCGGCCGATCCGGGGTCCCAAGAGGATCACCGCCGGCAGGGCCAACCAGCCCCCCATGGAGTGGACGATCACCGAACCGGCATAGTCATGAAAAGGAAGCCCTCCGATCTTTTCGATCCATGCCTGCACGCCGATCATCCCTTTCTCCCCGACCCCCATCCGTCCCCACATGAGTCCTTCGAAAAAAGGGTAAACCAGGGCGGCAAACACCCCCCCGGCGAAGAGTTGAGGCCAAAACTTGGCCCGCTCGGCGATCCCGCCGGAGATAATGGCCGGGATACAGGCGGCAAAGGTGAGGAGGAAAAAATAGTGAACAAGATTAAAGCCTTTCTCCGGCCCCATCAACTCCCCGGCCGGTTTCAGAAAGCTCAAACCATAAGCGAGGGGAAACCCGATCAAAAAATAGACAACCGTCGAGACCGACCAGTCGGAGAGTATTTTAACCAGGGCATTGACCTGGCTCTTTTGCCGGACTGATCCGACTTCGAGAAAGGCAAACCCGGCATGCATGGCGAAAATCATCACGGCGCCTAACATCATAAAAAGAACGTCATTACTTCTCAACAGTTCATTCATACACCTACCCCCTTATTCACATGATTTAAGAAAAACCTACGAATTCGTCACTCCATCCAAAATTGTAGCCACCTTCTGAAACTTTTTTACAAAGCAATTCCGATGCCAAAATCTTCGGGCAAACCCATTCCGCGATTTTAGCAATTAACTTATTGTATCCATATATATATGATGAAGTCGTAAAAAGTCGTTTTCCGGATTCCGTTCATGGTTCGACAGGCTACCGAGCATGGTGAGCCGGCCGAACCACACGAACGGAATATCAATCACTTACACCGTTCGCCCTGAGCGGGCCTGTCCTGAGCCGGCCGAAGGGTCGAAGGGCTTCGTGACTTTTTACGAGACCATCATATATGGTCTTTTTCATTTCTCTTCGGACAGCGTGCCGATGGGTGATTAAACGCTGAAAAAACAGGCAGCTGCCTGTTTTTTAGACAACGATGGATTCTCTCGTTACAAAAAAACAGGAAACAAATTACAGCGTCCCCGTTCCGCTTCGTCCGGTTGCAGGAGCGGGATTCTCCGGAGGGGGAGCCGGTTGCAACCCCTTGGAATCCATATCAAAAAAATTGGTCCCCTGCGTCTTTTTGACCGGGGCATATTCATGAGGTTCCCGGCCGGTTCTGAAACACTCGAAATAGGTTTTTTCTCCGCCGGAAGGAAGCAACCCCGTTTTCTTGTCCACCCGCACGAAGATCACACCCGGCGGTACGGTAAAGGGGAGTTTCTCCCGCCCCTTCAGGGCATCCTTCATAAAGTCAAGCCAGATGGGACCGGCAGCCCTGGCTCCGAACTCGCCCTTCCCGAGGGTACGCATATCGTCAAACCCGACCCAGACCGCCGTGACCAGGTTCGGGACAAAACCAACATAGAGTGCATCCAGATAATTGTTGGTTGTCCCCGTTTTTCCTGCTGAGGGACGTCCCAACTTCTGCATCCGTCGCCCCGTTCCGTGACGGACGACTTCCTCAAGCATATCCGTGACGATGTAAGCCGTTTCAGGATCCATTGCCTTCTCCACGGAAGGGTGGTTCTCCCGAATCACATTTCCATCATAATCGAGGATTCGGCGGATAAAATAGGGCCGAGCCCGCATCCCATGATTATCATAAACCGAATAGGCCGAAGCCAGTTCGGACAGCGAGAGGACCGACGACCCCAGCGCCAGGGAATAGTCTTTGGCCAGGGGACTTTCAATACCGAGTTTCCGGGCAAATCTTACCACGTTCCGGATGCCCACCTTCTGCAGAAGCTTCACCGTCACCACATTCCGGGACTTGGCCAGGGCCACGCGAAGCCGGGTCGGACCGTAAAACCGCTCGCTGTAATTGGCGGGTTTCCATTTCGTCTCCATGGAGGGATCCTGGAAAATCACCGGCGTATCAATGATCACGGTCGCCGGAGAAAATCCCTTCTCCATGGCCGCTCCATAAATAATCGGTTTGAAGGCCGAACCGGGCTGCCGCTTGGCTTGAATGGCCCGGTTGAATTCGCTCTTTTTGAAATCGTAGCCGCCGACCATGGCCTTGACCTCTCCGGTGGCGGGATCAATCGCGATCAGCGCCCCCTGTACCTGCGGCTCCTGCTCCAGCGCCAGCCGGTAGGCACCCAGTTTGGAATCATAGGAGAGGATGCGCACCAGGATCCGGTCTCCGGGAACGACGACATCCAGAACATTCTCCGGTTCGACCCAACGGACCCCGTCCGGATTGTCCGGCGTTGGATCCTTTACAGCACGTTTGGCCCACTTCATTTCATCAAACGGAAGAAATCCCAGCTCTCCTTCAACCCAGACCCAAGCCTCTTTCTTGTTGGCTTCCACCACAAGACCGTCATAAATCTTCCCGGACGGCAAGGACTCCGATCCTTCACTCGCTTGATCGTTCAACCGGGATTGGACATCCCAGTCCAGGGTATCAAGTTCGATATGTTCCAGCGGTCCTCGATAACCGTGACGTTTATCATAGGCCCGCAGTCCCTCCTGAACGGCCTTCACGGCGGCCCGTTGCATCGGCAGGTTCAGGGTCGTATACACATTGAGACCGCTCTCGTAAAGCCGGCTGCTGCCGTACTGGTCAAGAAGATAACGACGTACATGTTCCACAAAATAGGCCGAATCATTATGCTCCTCCTCCTTCTGCCGAAGCTTCAGGGGTTCCGCCTTCGCCTCTTCCATCTGTGCACGTGTGATGAAATGTTCTGCAAACATTCTCGTAAGTACAAGGGAGCGACGCGCCTTCGATTCATCCGGATGTTTGAACGGATTGAAACGTCCCGGCGACTTGGGAAGGGCCGCCAGAGTCGCCATCTCAGACAACCGGAGTTTCTCCACAGGTTTATCAAAATAGGTCTCCGAGGCCGCTTCAACTCCGTAGGCACCGGCGCCGAAATAGATCTGATTCAGATACAGCTCCAGAATTTCGTCTTTGGAAAACCGTTTTTCAATCTCCAGGGCCAGGATCACCTCCTTGATCTTCCGCTCAATCTTCCGTTCCGGAGAGAGAAAGAGTGTCTTGGCCAACTGTTGCGTAATCGTACTTCCCCCCTGGGTGATCTGTTTTGCCCGAAGGTCCGCCCAGAAAGCCCGGGTGATCCCCTGCAGATCGATCCCATGATGATGATAGAAACGGGCATCCTCGATGGCAATGAACGCCTTGACGAGCAGATCGGGGATCTCGTTCAGGGGACGGAGCACTCTCTTTTCGATATAGAACTTTCCGACCACATCCCCGCCGTCGGAATAGACCGTGGTCACCAGGCTCGGCCGATAGTCCTTGAGAACAGAGACGTCGGGAAGGCCCCGCTGAAATTTAAGATAGAAGTGAAATCCCACCGCCCCGCCGACCAGGATCAGGAGAAAGATGAAGACCAGCATCACGGTCAGGCAAGAACGAAGAGGAAAACGTCTTTTGGGGAAATTGTGAGAGGGCGGAAAAGATTCTTTCATGAGAGCGCCAACCGATATCCCAGAAGAGCCGAAAATAGAAGAACCACAAAAATGAGCGCATACAGAAGAGAGAGGGGCAAGGGACTCTTATCCGGATGGCCGAAGGCCAGGCTTTCCTTCTCCGCCCCGTCGAGTATTTCACAGGCGGGACATAGAGGACGCTCAGCAGAGGGAACTTCGCGTTCCAACAAATGCCCGCAGGCAATGCAGTAATGATACGGGGAAACAGATGGGGATGAAACCTGAGAGATTGCACCGGGAAGTCCCTTTCCAGCCCCCGACGTCTCCTTCTTCCGGAGCCGAATCCGAAGAACGGCGCCGCACTTCCGGCACTTTGCCCGGATCCCCTCTTCCGTCAGATACTCTTTCCTGACCCGGTACTCTTTCCCGCACTGTTTGCAATGTATACGCATTTTAACCACCTGCAAAATCCGAAAAGGGAGGGAAAAATGGTGTCATTATACTGAACTCATTGGACAAAGACAAACAAAAAGAAGGCCCAAATCCAGCGATAGAAAAGTTCGGAGCGTTTGTCGAAAAAGCTCGTTTTTAAACAGTAACCGTTGACGGGGGTCGGCACAAATCCGGACATCGATTTCCCTCTCATCTTGTAACCCTGTGTTTTCGTTCATTTTCTTTGCTCGTCCAAAGAAAACGAACCAAAAGAAAAGACGCCCCGGGTCACTGGATCCCGCTGACGCGGGATTCCCCTGCGCTTCTCGAAAGCCTGCCCTGAGCATGCCGAAGGGGAGAGGGGGGCTCGATAACATGCTCCGCATGGTCGCGCCGAAGGCGCGACACGATCTCGCCCTTTTCCCCTCTCCTTCTGCGATGCTCGGCTGCGTGACAGGGGGGATGCTCCCCCTCTGGGGGAGTCAGGTGCGCGGATCCCCCTTCTTGTTTCTTTTGTTTTACCTTACAGCTGTGTCGTTAACTCACCATAAACCTTAAAACCAAGAGGGGTTTTTTCCCGGGTGAAACTCCTATCGCTAATTTAGGGAAGGTTCCTCCCCGGGGGCTCCATAGTCAATGTTTTTCGGTTTTGATCTTCAAAGACGTTCATGGTATAAGGTTTCATGGACCGGATGCAACAGATCGGACAGCTCTTTGTCTGCGGTTTCGAAGGGATCCGCCCGAATGGGACGATCCTTCGGCTGATCCGGGAGTACGGGATCGGCGGGGTGATCCTCTTTTCCCGGAACATCGAAACACCCCGTCAGACGGCGGAACTGGTACAGGAACTCCAGGCAGCCGCCAAGATCCCCCTCTTCATCGGGATCGATCAAGAAGGGGGACGGGTCTCCCGGCTTCCCTCCCCTTTCACCCGGTTCCCTGGAAATGACGCCCTTGGACGGACCGCTTCCGGAAGACTGGCCTGCCGGTTCGGCCGCGCCGTGGGGAAGGAACTGGCTGTGGTGGGAATCAATCTCGACTTCGCCCCCGTCCTCGACATCAACACCCGTCCCGACAACCCGGTGATCGGAACCCGTGCCTTCGGCAGCGATCCGACGATCGTCTCGGACCTCGGCTGTGCCGTCATCGACGGACTGCAAAAGGAAATCATCGCCTGCGGCAAGCATTTCCCCGGCCACGGCGACACCTCTCTCGACTCGCACCTAACCCTCCCCGAAGTCCCTCACGGGATCGATCTCCTGCGCCGGCGGGAGCTGATCCCCTTCATCCGGGCCGTCGCCTGCGGTGTGGAATCAATCATGACGGCCCATGTCCTCTACCGGCCGATCGACCCGGATTATCCGGCCACACTTTCCCCCAAGATCGTGCAGGGAATCCTCCGCAAGGAACTCCATTTCAATGGGGTCGTCTTTTCCGATGACCTGGAGATGAAGGCCGTGGAGGATCATTTCGGGATCGAAACCTCGTCGATCCTTGCGCTGCAGGCCGGAGTCGATTCCCTCCTGATCTGCCATCATCCGGAGAAACAGGAAAAGGCGATCGAGGCGGTGACCCGCTCCGTGGAAGAGGGAGCGATTTCTCTTTCCCGGATCGAGGAATCGGCGGGACGGATCCTTGATCTCAAGAGACGTCGGCTGTCGCCGAAACCTTCGATCGACTTCACTGAAGCGGAAGAGACCGCGGGATGGCCGGAACACCGAAAACTGGCGGAAGAAATCGAGCGCCCGCAGGGTGGAAAAGGATCGTGAGGCCCGGCCCCATTCAGGCCGGGGAGACAAGAGACGACTGAAAGAAGGAACTCTCCTTGACCAGACGATGCAGGTCGTGACCGGACTGATCCCATTTTTCCAGAAGGACCTCCGCCGGGCACTTCCCCGCCCCCAGGATCAGCTCTTCGAGCGGCCCGAGCAGTTGGACCTCCTCGCCCAGCCGGGAAAGCCCCTCCCGTGCAATCCGTACCAGTTCCCGGGCCAGATCGAGAAGAAGCGTCCCCCGGATCTTTGCATGCAGCCCCAGGCGGCAGACCGATGCATGCAGTTGCCTCCGCTCCGAAAAGGACCAGTCCCGCACTAATTCCCAGGCAGCCTTCCGGGCGCCGTCATCATAGAGGATCCCCATCCAGAAGGCCGGCACCGTTATCACCATCCCCGGCGCCTGCCCGTCCACACCCCGGATCTCCAGGTACTGCTTCAGACGGACCTCCGGGAAGAGGGTACTCTGATGGAGATCCCAATCCTCCCGGATGGCATGAAAACCCTCAACCCCCTTTTTGAGATACTCTCCGAAAGGGATACCCTTCATCGGGATCCACTCCCCCTCCCGGATGATGAACAACATCGGCACTGCCAGCGCGTAGTGAAGATAATCCTCAAAGGCGGCGTCCTCCCCGAAGGCAAAAGGGAGGAGACCGCATCGGTCCGGATCGGTATGCATCCAGACATGCTCCCGCATCGTCATAAAACCGTTCGGCCGTCCGCCGGAAAGGGGGGAGTTGGCATACATGGCCGAGACGATGGAGGTGATCCCCATGGCCGTCCGGAACTTCTCCATGGCATCTTCCTCACTGGTGTAGTCGAGGTTGACCTGAACGGTGGCGGTCTCCTTCATCATGGTGTGCGCCAGGCGTCCCTGCTTTTCCAGGTAGGGCGCCATGATGCCGTAGCGGCACTTGTTCACAAAGGGGATCTCATCGGCCCGGCTCACGGGGTGCATCCCGGCGCCGATAAAATCGACGGCAAGGTCCTCCGTTACCCGGCGAAGCTGTGTCACGTATGAAGAGAGCTCATCCCGGACCCCGCCAAGACCGGGAGAAGGCTTCCCGGAGAGTTCGAGCTGCCCCCCCGGTTCGAGGGTGATGTTGGAGCCGTTCGCCCCGAGAAGACAGATCAGTTCCCCCCCTTCACACTGGGGACCCCACTGCGGTTCTTCCAGCAACCGGTCCAGGATGAGATGAACCCCCGGCACCCCGTTGTAGCCGACCGCACGAGCCGAATCCGGATCGACGCCGAGAAGTTCGAACTCTCCCCCGATGGAAAGACGGGCCGGATCCTTGCACCCCTCCCGAAAATAACGGGACAGGTCATCAAGAGTAATGCGTCGTGATTCAGTCACCACCATCGAGGTTCCTCCGGGGTTTGCCGTTGACGACAGCCCCGATCATTTGTTAAAGTTATTCAAAGTTCGTATTATAATTCTGAAAGGCCTCTCTGTCATCCGAAAAGAAAGCCTTCCTGTCATAACAAAGGAAGTCAATGGCGGCGCTGAAAATCGGCTTTATCATCGACCCCATAGAGACGATCCGCCCCGACGAGGACTCTACCTACCTCTTCATGCTGGAGGCACAACGCCGGGGGCACGAGATCTTCTACATGACCGTTCCCGACCTCTTCATGAAGGGAAACCGTCCGGGCGCCTCGGGCGTCCGGCTGGAAGTCTTCCGAGACAAAGAATACTACCGTCTCGGGAAAAAGAAGACCCTCGACCTGAACGGGTTCGACATTCTCTTCATGCGAAAGGACCCCCCCTTCAACCTCGAGTACTATACGGCTACGCTGATCCTGGAACGGGTCAATCCATCCACACTGGTCATCAACGACCCGAAGGGACTTCGAAACAACAATGAAAAAGCAAGTACGCTCCGTTTCCCCGGGCTGACCCCCGAAACACTGATTACCCATCGAATCGATCAGTTGCAGCGTTTCCTTGACGACGTGGGTGGTGAGATGATCGTCAAGTCCCTCTTTCGATCCTACGGAAGGGAGGTCCTCTACGTCAACCGGGAAGGGATGAACTGCAACACCCTGCTCGAGATGGCCACACGGGACGAGACCCGTTTCGTCATGGCCCAGCGCTACCTCTACGAGGCGGCCGACGGGGACAAGCGGATCATTCTGTTAAACGGCGAGCCGGTCGGCGCCGTCCTCTGGCTCCCGCCGGAGAAATACGGGGACAAGCCCCCCATCCGGACCCCCTGGCGGGAGGTCAAGACGGAACTGACGGAACGGGAACGGTTCGTCTGTGAGACCATCGCTCCCCACCTGAAAGAGAACGGCCTCTATTTTGCGGGAATCGATATGATCGGAGGCTACCTGACGGAGATCAATATCACCAGTCCCACATGCCTTCATGAAATCAACCGGCTCAACCATGTTCATCTCGAGGAAAAGGTGATTGATTTTGCGGAAGAGGAACAAAGGCGCAGGGCAGCATCCGGAAGATAGGCGGGGAACACCCCGTACGGGCCGTCACCCCGGCTGCATACTCCGGGCAGCCTCCCCGACCAGCGCCTTGATGATCTTTGCTTTTCCGTCTCCCTCCCCCGCGATCAATTCGGGGTGCCACTGCACCCCCAGGGCAAAGCGATGACGACCGCTTTCGATCCCCTCAACCACCCCGTCTTCGGCCCGGGCATTGACGATCAACCCTTCTCCCAGCTTCCGGACCGACTGGTGATGGGAACTGTTGACAGGGAGCCGGGGCCTTCCGACGATGGATGAGAGGAGCGTACCGGAAACCACTTCAATCGTATGGAGCGGGTCTTGCTCCTTCTTCCTTTCATGGTTCATCGCACCTGCAACCTGTTCGAGAATATCCTGATAGAGACTCCCCCCGAAAAGAACGTTCAAGAGCTGTTCGCCGCCGCAGATCCCGAGGAGGGGAAGATCCGCCACCAGCGCCAGCCGGGTGATCTCCATCTCAAAGGCGGTCCGTCGATCCTTGACCTTCCCTTCGGTGACCGACCAGACTTCTCCGTAGAGAACGGGATCGATATCGAAGGCGCCGCCGGTGACGATCAGGCCGTCGATCCGGTCGACCAGGCGGGGGACCTCCCCGGTGGAGACATAAGGAAGGATCAGGGGAATCCCGCCGGCCTCTTCCACGGCCGTCACATACCGCTCGTAGAGAAAGTATCCTCCTGCCTTCTTTTCTCCCCGCTCCTCAAAATCGGGGGTGATCCCGATGGCCGGTTTCATGGAGCTCGTCTCTCTTTCCGGAGGATCCTTCCCGGCCGCGCCCCGGTATGGCGACCCTCCTCCACCACGACCGTTCCGTTGACCCAGACGCGTTCGATCCCCCGGGGGGGTTGTTTCGGATCTTCGTAGGTGGCCGGATCTTCGATCCGGTCCGGGTCGAAGAGGACCAGGTCCGCGGCAAGCCTTTCCCGGATCCGTCCCCGACCGCGGACACCGACTCTTTCCAACGGCTGGGAGGTCATCTTCCGCACCGCCTCCTCCAGGGTGAGGAGCCCCTCCTCACGGACGAACTGCTGCAGGACCCTCGGGCAGGTGCCGTAAGCGCGGGGATGGGGGTTTCCCTCTCCGAGAGGACCGTCAAAGGCCTTGGCGCCGCTGTCGGAGCCGATCATGACATAGGGTTTCTTCAGGATTCGGCGGAGGTTGTCCGGACTCATGGTAAAGTAGATGGCATCGACCATGTTCCGTTCGGCAATGAGAAGATCGGCGACGAAATCGATCGGCGCCTTCCCCTCCGTTTCGGCACATTCCAGAACACGCCGCGCCACAAAATGCTCATGCTCCGGACGGGTCACGGCACAGATCATGATGTTGGCAAAATAGTCCGGCTCGGGATGTTCCCGGAGGATCTCTTCGGCCATCCGTGACCGTTCGGTCCGCTCGGCAAGCCGTGCCAGGAGCCGCTCCACACCCCCCTCAAAGGTCCAGTCGGGAAGGACCGCGGAGAGCCCCGTGTTGGAGGCCGTATAGGGATAGCGGTCACAGGCGACATCGATACCGCGGCGGCGGGCAGACTCGATGCGGTCAAACACCTCCTCCAGTTTTCCCCAGTTCTTCCGTCCCGAGGTCTTCAGATGAGAGATCTGCAGGGGGACTCCGGACCGGCCGGCGACGGCAATTACCTCGTCGATCGCCTCCAAGAGCCGGTTTCCCTCACTTCGCATATGAACGGCAAAGATCCCTCCTTTTTCGGCAACCGCCTTGCACAGGGTCACCAGTTCATCGGCATCCGCAAAACAGGCCGGCGGATAAATCAATCCCGTGGAGAGGCCCAGCGCCCCCTCCTCCACGGCCCGGCAAAGAGTCGAGATCATGGTCTTCCGTTCTTCCGGCGAGGGTGCCCGGTTACTTCCGTACATTGCGGAAGAACGGATCGTATTGTGCCCGGCGAGGAGCCCGAAGTTAACCGACATCCCGGTCTCGGAAAGATGACGATAATAGTCGCCCACCCCTTCCCAGGGGAGCGAGAGGCCGAAGAGGTCGCGGTAGGTCTTGATGCGCTCCTCCCGGATCCGTCCGAAGATCGGCGCCGCCGAATAACCGCAGTTTCCACCGATCTCCGTCGTCACCCCCTGCAGGACCTTGCCTTCCGCCCGGGGGCCGATCAATAGATAATAATCGGAATGGGAATGGATATCGACGAACCCGGGGGCCGCAGCAAGGCCCGTCCCGTCGATCTCCCGCTTCCCCTTTGCGGGGCAGTGGGGCCCTACGAAGGCAAACCGCTCCCCTTCGACCCCCAGATCCCCGACAAAGGAAGGATCACCGCTGCCGTCCACGATCCGCACATTTCGAATGACATAATCCATTTATTCATCCCGGTAAAGACGTTTATAATTTTCCAGGTTCCGCAATACCCGCTTCACATACCCCCGGGTCTCCCGGAAGGGGATCGACTCGATCCGCTCATCCACATCAAGGTCCTTGGTCTTCTCCCACCAACGGTCGGAAGGGCGTTCACCGGCATTGTAGCTTGAGAAAACCCGGACCAGGTCACCGCCGGACCGTTGAATGAGGTTGTTCAGATACCGGACACCAAAGGCAATATTGGTCTCCGGATCGAGAAGAGACTCCGGGGTAAAGGTTTCCACCCCGAGATCCCGGGCAATCAATTCACCGGTCGGAGGGATGATCTGCATCAGCCCGCGGGCATCCGAAAGAGAGATGCTGTCCACCTGATAAAGACTCTCCTGCCGCATCACCGCCAGGACCAGGAAGGGATCGATCCCATACCGGCCCGATTCTCTCCGGACCGTCTCCCAGAAGGCGCGGGGGTAGAGATACCTTTTGAAGAAGGGAGAATCTCCGCCGTTGACTGCGCTGTAATGATTCGTACTAACCCGGTACATCCAGCGGACGGCGTCGTAGAAATTGCCGCTCCGCTCGTAGAGATCCCCCACGTAACAGAGGTTCTTGTCCTTCTTTTCCAGAAGGTCCGCGACGGCGCGGATCTCCTCACGGGCCGCATCGGAAAAGCCGATCCGGATCAACTCTTCGGCATGGTCACGGTAATCGGCAAGGGGGGTGCCTTCCGCTGCTGCGGGTGGAGTGCGGTCACAGTCGGGGTCGTCCGACTCCGGCGAATCGGCAACAAGGTTCCAGGAGTATGTCAGTCGTTTGCGGGCCATCACGCCGTAAAAGTCCCAACCGAACTCCTTCGCAAGGCGCCGATAGATCGCCCGTGCTTTTTCAATCTCCTTTAACCGCTCCCTGCATCTTCCTTTCCAGTAAAGGGCGCCGGCATTGATCTTGGAGTCGGGATAGCGGTCCATACAGAAATCGAATGCGGCTTCCGCCTTCCGATACTTTCCCGCACGGTATTCCATCCAGCCGATTCGCCAGGCCCCTTTGGACGCAAGATCATTTTGCGGAGTCTTTTTCCCGATCCGGAGATAATACTCCCGGGCCTTCGAAATATTGCGACCGGCCTCATAAATCCGTCCCATGGCATAGAGCGCCCTGACGGTCCACTTACTCTTCGGATAATGCTTCAGAAGACGCTGAAACAGATGCCGGGCGGAACGGTCCTCATTCTTATTCCAAAAGGAATTGCCGAGCCAATACAAGGCCTCGGACCGGATCGATGCCGCCCCGGCCTCGCGGGCAACCCGCTTCAGCAGTTTTCTCCCTTCCGGCAGGTCTCCCTCCTTGATCCAGGCCCGCCCTTTCAGGAGAAGCGCCTGGTCGGTGGGAATCCCCTTCGGATAGAGCTTCACCATCTCATGACAGTTTTCGATAACCCCGGGAAACTTCAGAGCCCGGAAGAGTTCCCGGATCCGGGTGAGATACAATTTTGCATCAGGAGATTTCGGAGGACTCTTCAGGCGTCCGGCAATCGACTCCCGGCGGCGGTCCGCCTCTTTCCCTTCCTCCGTGGCCGGGGATTGAAAAGCAAGGTGAAGATAGAGATCGTAGGCTTTCGCCCAGTCTTCCCGCCCCGCAGCGACCTCTCCCGCCAGCAGAGCGATCTTCCGGGCCAACTCCCCGGAGAGTTTCATCGACTGCAATTTCCGAAGAGCCGAAGCCGCCGGGCCGAACCGCCCGGATGCGATCAGAGACTTTATCTCTTCGATTCGTACACGTTCCAGGAGAAGACTCTCCGGATACTCTTTGAGAAACTGTTCCTCATGACGAAGGGCCGTCGCCGGATCGCCCGATTCATTCTCCGCCCGAATCCGGTAGTAGAGGAGATAATCGTCCAGGATGTAATCAACACCGTCCAGCTTGTCGAGTTCGAGCCGGGCAATGAGGGAGTTCCCGTTTTTCAGGGCCATGACCCCGCTCACGAAGGTTTTGCGGATCCGTGACAGTGCCTCCCTGCCGGTCTGCTCCGTCCCCTTTTCCCGGGCCGAAAGCGGCCCGTCCGGAAACGGCAGGGCAAACCCGATCAAAAGGAGCAGCAGAAGCCGGACGGTCCATCCTCTATTTCGATTCCACATCATCTTCCCCGATCTTCTCTATCTTCTTCGCTCCACTTCCACACCGCCGATCAGGACCCGTTCAACCTCGAGGGTCCCGGACAGGACGACCACATCGGCATCACCGCCCGGCAGGAGTTCCCCTTTCCCTTCGGAAAGTCCCAGGAGACGGGCCGGCGCAAGGGTCATCATGGAAAGGGCTTCCGCTAGGGGAATGCCGATCTTTTCAACGAGATGGCGGAATGCATCCGCAAGAGTGATCCGGCTCCCGGCAAGATTGCCCGAGGCGTTCACCGCCGCGCCCTGCCGGATCGTCACCTCCTCGCCCCCCATCCGGAAACTCCCCTCCCCTTTCCCGCTCAGGGGAACGGCATCGGAAACTCCGATCATCCCCCCGGCCCCTTTCAACCGATGAATCATCCGGAGGGTAGCCTCGTGCAAATGGCGGCCGTCGGCGATCACTTCCACCGTCACCCCGGGATCAAGAAGGGCAGCCACGGCACAACCGGGATTCCGGTGATGAAACCCCGTCATCGCATTAAAGAGATGGGTTACATGACGAACCCCGGCGTCAAAGGCGGCCTGCGCCTCTTCAAAGGAGGCCCCGCTGTGTCCGAGCACCGGAAGGATTCCGGCATCTAAAATCTCCGAAACGGCCTTCATGCCGCCTTGGATCTCCGGAGCGATCGTCATCAGGCGGATTCTTCCGCTGGCGGCCTCCTGCAATGCCCGCACGGCCCCGGGTCGTGGTTTTGCCAACCCATCTTTTCCGAGGGCGCCCGCCCTCTGCGGATTGAGGTAGGGACCTTCCAGATTGAAACCGGGGAGATAGGGTAACGGCCCATCTCCGGTTCCGGGATATCCGGAGGCAAGACAGGCAAGGGTCTCCTCCAGTTCCGGCAAAGGGAGGGGACGGACCGTCGGCAGAAGCGACGTCGTACCGTGCAGGGCGTGATACCGGGCCGCCCCGGTCCATCCGCCGGCATCGTTGAAGTCGAAACCACCCCCGCCATGTACATGCAGATCAACAAAACCGGGGACCATGATCTTCCCCGTGCAGTCGATCCGGGTCGCACCGGGAGGGACCGGAAGGTTCGCGGCCTCCCCCAGGGCGGCAATCTTCCCCTTCTCCACGAGAAGCGCCCCGTCAGGGATCACATCCAGGGGGGTCAGGATCTTCCCATGGGTCAAAACAAGGGTCTTCTCCGCCTTTTCGATCCGTCCCATAGGAGTCATCCATGATGATTTTAAGGAAGAATTCCGTTCTTTAAAATTATCACAAAATAGATGTTTTATAAAGGAACATCTGGATTTAAAGAAAAGCATAAGGCGAAAAACTTTCACCACGGAGACCACGGAGAAAAACCAAGGGCAAGGGCAGCACCACAGAAAAACAGAGTAAAACAAACGTCAAAAACGAAGAGCATTCACCATGAAGGTCATGAAGGACATAAAGAAACCAAAGCCGAATGTTCTTCATGCACTGCATGGTGATTGTCTTTGAATCTGTCCTGCTTGGCGGCCTGCGTTCTTTGCGAGAGGCAGGTGTTGGTTTTGCCCCTGTCATTGTTTTTTGATTTCCCCGTGACTCCCCGTGTTCCCCGTGGTGCATTGCTTTTATTCTTTGCCTTTGCCATGTCCCGCTTCTCTCTGTGGTCTCTGTGAGCTCCGTGGTGAATTGCTATTGACCTTATTGTTTTTGATCTTAGGGAAAATTCGGGTATAATGACTCAACATCCAGGGCCATCGAAAATCAAACAAACGAGATCCCCATGGACGGCTGGACCGGCAAAATCCTTCATATCGACCTGACCCGCAGGACCCATTCCGTCGAACGGCCCTCTCCCGCACTCTATGAAACATGGATCGGCGGGAAGGGACTGGCCGGACATTATCTGGCACCGCATATCACGGAAAAATGGGACACCCCCTCCATGCCGCTTCTCTTCTTCACCGGCCCCCTCGTCGGCACCCCTTCCCCCACATCGGGCCGGATGACCATCATGTCCCGTTCCCCCCTGACCGGCACCGTGGGCGACGCCTCGGTCGGAGGCAGGCTCGGAACAACGATCAAGCAGGCCGGGTGGGACGGGATCGTCATCACCGGGAAAAGCAGCGCTCTCTGCGGAATCGTGATCGGGGATGATGAGAAGATCACTTTCACCGATGCGGAGAAATACCGGGGGATGGAGACGGGAAAGATCTTCGCCGCCCTGGGGAAAGAAGGCGGTTCGGCCGTGACCGGCCCGGCGGCGGAATCAGGCGTCCTCTTCGCGAACATCGTTGTGGACCGACGCTACTTCGCCGGCCGGAGCGGGCTCGGCCTCGTCATGGCCGCCAAGAATCTTAAGTATCTTCATGTCACGGGAACGGGGAAGAACTCCCTTTTCGACCGGGAAGAGGTGATGCACGCACGGGAGGAGATCCTCCGCCTCGCCGCCGCCTCACCGATCCTGCAGGGCGAGTTCGGGATCACCCGTTTCGGAACCGGCGCCCTCTACGACCTGATGCACAACCGGCGGATGATGCCGACCCGGAATTTCCGGGCGACCCGCTTTGAAAATGCCGGGAAGATGAACGCCTGGCACTACCGGGAACGCTACGGCTACAGGAAGACCGGCTGCCGGGGGTGCCATATCCTCTGCAAGAAGAACAACCGGAAGGGGGAGGAACTTCCCGAGTTCGAGACCATGTCCCACTTCAGCGCCCTCATCGACAATCACGACCTCGACACAGTGGTGGAGGCGAACCGGACCTGCAACGAGACGGGAATGGACACGATCACCGCCGCAGCGACCCTCGCTTGTTATGCCGAGATCGAAGATGTGACCCTGACACCCTCCGGGATTATCGACCTGCTCCGGGAAACGGCCGCCGCCCGCGGCATCGGAGCGGAACTGGCGCAGGGCTCCTTCCGCTATGCAAAAACACGGGGAAGAGCGGAGTGTGCCATGACCGTCAAGGGCTCGGAACTCCCCGCCTACGACCCGCGGGGGGTCTACGGCATGGCGCTGGCCTACGCCACCTCGACCCGGGGGGGCTGCCACCTCCGGGCCTACCCCATCTCCTACGAAATTCTTCGAAAACCGGTCGCCATGGACCGCTTCGATACGAGCGGCAAGGCCAGGGTGATCAAGATCAGTGAAGATCAGAACGCCGTGATCGATTCCCTCACGGCCTGCAAGTTCCTCTTCTTCGCCGCCTCCCTCGAAGAATATGCCCGGGCGCTCTCCGGCGTCACAGGGATCCCGACCACCGCCCAGGACCTGCTGAAAGTCGGGGAGCGGATCTACTACCATGAACGGCTGATGAATGCAGCGAACGGCTTCACCGCCGACGACGACGATCTCCCCCGCCGTTTCTTTACGGAAGGGGGGACCGGAGGCGAAGGGATGACCATTCCCCCCATCGACCGGGAAGCCTTTCTTCATACCCGGTCCAACTACTACCGGATCCGGGGACTCGATAAGAAGGGGTGTCCCACACGGGAAAAGTGTGAAGAGCTGGGAATCGAATGGAAAAACTGGTAAAAAAATATGCGATGAAACTGGTCGAGCAGGGGCTGGCCGAACCGGGCGCTCCCCTCGTGGGAGGCCTCGATGCGGAGGTGGTCTGGAACCGGGACGACCCCCTCTGCTCGCTCTTAGAAGAGGTCTTCGACCGGCTCAACATCCAAAGCCTCATCTTCACAAGGCCGGCAGAGCCCTACTTCTCAATCCTGAACCACCTCTCGGAGCGCACGGACGACGCCATCCATCCCGAGGACTGCGAAACCCGAACCTTCCTGCACGACATCCCGGTAGCGCGTAAGCTGACCGCCGGAAGGATTATCGAAGCACTGAAGAAAAGGAAGAGCCTCTACGTTAGAGGGGAGGGGATCGTCACCTTCGGAACGGTCAGTCCGGAGCAAGCCTTCGTCACCTGCAGCTCGGTCTGCTTTGCCGGGTTCGTAAAGTTTTTTCTCGACTACTGCAACGGCCGGAGGGATCCCCGCGCGGAGGCGGTCTTTCAACGGGCCTTCGCCGCTTACAGGGACTTCGTCACCACCCTGCCGGAAGGAAAGCCGCTCCATAAAGGTCCCTATCATAACCCGCAAGAGGTCATCGATGCAATGATCGAAGCGGGCAAGCGGACCATCAACTCCCGCATGGTCGACTCCTACTTCGGGAACATCTCCTATCGGTTGAACGGTACGATCTATATCAGCCGGACGGCAAGCTCCCTGGACGAGCTCGCCGGCTGCATCGACGCCTGCCCCATGGATGGTTCCTCCTGCGCGGGGATCACCGCCTCCAGCGAATACACCGCCCACAAAGAGATCCTCGAGAATACGGACAACCGGGCCATCCTCCACGGCCACCCGAAGTTCTCCGTCATCCTCTCCATGATCTGCGACAAGAAGGACTGCAATCGGAAAGACCGATGCCACATCGCCTGTCCGGAGAAACGGTTCGTCCGGAACATCCCGATCGTTCCCGGCGAAGTCGGCACCGGACCGACGGGACTCTGCCGCACCCTCCCCCCGGCCATCCGGGGAAACAGGGGCGCCCTCGTTTACGGCCACGGGATTTTTACCGTCGGCAGGGAGGACTTCCGTGAGGCCTTCGCGAATCTACTGCAGATCGAACGGATGTGCATGGAAGAGTATGAAAAACATTTGGGATGATTGCTTTTCTTCAAGGCCTTCATGGACTTCATGGTGAAGCTTTGCCCCTTTGATCTTTAAAAGGTCCGCGCGGCAATCCAGCCCCCGGCGATGAAGGTCCCGATGGCACTTCCCAGGTTGGCGAGGACCACGACCAGCAGGATCCGGCTGACCGGATTCGTCCAGAATCCACGGACGGTGGTAATGGCATCGGGCAGGTCTTCAAGATCCTTGACGGTCGGTTTCTTGACCCAGGCCTGTACCAACCCGGCGACCCAGCCGGCGGCGATCATCGGATTGAGACTGGTGATCGGCGCGCCGAAAAAGGCGGAGGCAATTGTCAGGGGGTGGGCGAAGGCCGCCGCCGCACCGAGGGCGGAGAGAACCCCGTTGACAAGAAACCAGATATAGACCGACTCCATGGAGTGGGTAGCCCCCCCTTTGAAGAAACCGAAGACGAGCAGGAAGATGATCAGCAGAGGAATCCCCCACTTCAGCAGGGTCGGGACCACCGATTTCGGCGGGGTCTCCATCAGCGGCTCCAACGGTTCATCCCGGTGGATATGCTCCTCGATCCCGGGCACGTGGGCAGCGCCGATCACGGCGACGATCTTTTCGCCGGGGGCACGGCGGATCTTTTGTGCGAGATAGATGTCCCGCTCATCGAGGAGCCTTTTTTTGACCTCGGGAAAGGCTTCGGCGAATTCCTTCAGGACGCTTTCAAGCTGATCCCCCTTTTTCATCTCTTCGATCATCTCAGCGTCCACATCTTCCGTGGTGAAGAGGCTCCCCACGAGGTGGACCATCATCTTCAGCTTATTCCAGAGACCGAGATACCCCCAGACACGCTTCAGGGTCATCTGTATATCCCGGTCCGCCAGGACCAGTTCCGCACCGTGGGCCTCGGCCTGACGGATCCCCTCGATCATCTCTGCGCCCGGCTGAACCCCCAACTGCTCCCCGAGCCGCCGGTAGAACGAGGAGAGGATCAATTGCGTCAGCAGGAAGAGGGCCTTCTTTTCACGGATGACCTTGAAGATGTTCATCTGTTTCCAGGCATCCCGCTGGATGATGGCCTTGTACCTCGCCTCACAGAGTTCCACGCAGACCGTATCGGGTTGAAGAACTTCCACCGTTGTGCGGACATCCTCCACACTCTCTTTCGAAAGGTGGGCCGTCCCGATCAGATAGACTTCCCTGCCGTCCACCCGGACCTTACGGACACGGGCGGGAAGGGAGATTTCCGTTGTTTCCATTCCCGGATTTCCTTTTCTTCTGCAATTTTTTCATATGGAGATAGAGTTCCCGGCTGACCCAGGCATCCATGGCCGCATATCCCACCTGGGCGGGAACCAACACATCACGGGCCCAGTTGGAACACTGAGACTTCTTGGAGATCCGAAATCCGAGGAGGACCGCAGAAAGTCCCCGTAGACCGTGGTTCTTGATCTCCATCTCCCGGGCCATCGTCCCCAGATCGACGAAACCGGCCGCCCTGAACGGTCCCAGCTCCTTGAGTTTCCGGATGTCATCGTCCAGGGCCGCACCCGCCTTGATAATCTGCGGGGAGGAGAGGATCTCCCGAAGTGGACGGGGGAATTTCAGGTGTCGAAGCTGGAAGAGGTAGACACTCCTCCGGCCGGCCAGTTGAATGAGAGAAGGTGGATAGGACTCCCCCTTCTTGAAGGAAGGCCGTGATTCCGTATCGAAACCGAGGACCTTCTCACTCCGGAGCCGTTCCAGAGCCTCACCCATCTCCTCACGGGAACGGATCACCCGGACGGTCCGCTCAAAACGGCGGATCGGCAGGGCGTTGATCTCCTCCCGGGTCATACGCCGGTCGAAACCGGGCCGGCCTGTTGACTCATCCGGCTTGTCCCCCCGCCGGACCGTTCCCGATTGAGTTCGCTCCTCGTGCATCATTGTCCTTTTACCGGACGTTCCACACCCGTACAAAAACCTCCGGATCGGTCATCGTTCACAAATCTCACAAGTGACGTCAACAAGCTGCATCCATATCGACATCCACGCCGGGAACATCCAAGGGAGAATTTTTCGGTGCAGTCGGTCTCATGATATACTTCATCTCACCTGCGAACGGTTAAGGCGAGCTGAATTGTGCTCCCGTAATTTTGCGTATGGCAAGAAAATCTTTGCGGTTTTCAGTAATGATTATTGCACCGATACTCAACGCACTTAACGCAATCAATACATCGTGCGACAAGCTGACGGATTTTTTTAAATCGTAACCTTGTTTTGTCCTGAGTTCGTCCAGCACACGCCCCGCTTTCGGGAACAAGATCTTTGCAGGGACAAGAACACGGCGGGTCTTCTCAAAAATAGCATAGAGGCGATCTACGCCTTCCCTGTTCTTCTTTGAATTGGCCCCGGCATAGAGTTCCATCGCAACAACAGAACTCAGATATCGGACCAGACCAGGCCCAAACAGCAATTTACTGTGCTTTCTTTCCCGAAACCAGTCAATCAGGATGTTCGTGTCAGGGACAACCTTAATCATAGACCTTTTCAATCTCAAGCCGGCCGGCGAGCTTTTTCAAAACCATATCAATCTCACTATCTGCAATCACCTGACTCAAAGCCTTATCCACTGCATCGGTATCCGTTTTCGCCCCAAGAATTTTCCGGACCTTATCGATCTTCTCCTGGTCCAGTTTCAAATGCTTTCCTTTGATCGTCGGCATTCAGAGAACTCCCTTCATGAGATATGTTCAGAAGAACGTTATCAGAGATCATGTACATTGTCAATAAATTCGTGTACACAAAAATATCAGGCATGAAGGCTGACAGGAAAGAATCCAACACCTTTTCTTTGACTTTACAGATCCCCTCTTGATAAGACATTTTCAGCTCTTCATATTGACGTACTGGAGCGGCACTTCAAGATTGCTCTCCTTGAGCATTCCGATGACTTTCTGAAGGTCGTCGATCTTCTTGCCGGTCACACGGACCTGCTGGTCCTGGATCTGGGCCTGCACCTTGATCTTGAGTCCCTTGATCATCTTGACGATCTTCCGGGCCGTATCAATATCAATCCCTTCCCGGATCAGGATGTCCCGCTTGATCATCCCCTTGGAGGTCGGTTCGATCTCCTGATAGTCGAGAGCCTTGGAATCAATCTTCCGTTTGACGCACTTACCGATCAGGTCATCCTCCACGGCCTTCATCTTCATCTCGTCCTCGGTGAGGATATGAATTTTTTTTTCTTTCTTGTTGAAGGTGATCTCCGTTTTGGATTTCCGGAAGTCGTACCGTGTGGTAATGGTCTTCCGGGTCATGTTGACGGCATTGTCCATTTCCTGCATGTCGATCTTGTTCACAATATCAAATGACGGCATGGTTGGTTCTCCTTTGTTTGAGTTCCGGGATCAGAACTCGATTCCCTTACGTGCCGGCACCCCCTCCGTCTCGGCGGGATGCTTGATCTTTTTCATCTCCGTCACGTAGTCGGCCCGTTCAATCACCCGGGGATCGGCGCCCCGTCCCGTAAGGATCAGTTCGAGTTGCTCCGGTTTTTCTTCCAGCAGGCCCAGCAATCGTTCAACGGGAAGGAGTCCCTGTGAGACACAGTTGTTCACCTCGTCCAGGACGGCCAGGTCATAGGTGTCGCGAAGAATTTTCTCCCGCACCTCATCAAAATCGGTACACACCTGCCGGGCCAGTTCCTTCCGATCGATATTGGAATCAAAACGCGGGTGAATCTCGGGAAAACGGATCACCGTCATCTCCAGGGAGGCGGCCCGAACGGCAAGGATCTCCCCGGACACGCCCCGGCCTCCCTTGAGGAACTGAACGAAGAGAACCTTTTTTCCGTGGCCGACGGCACGGGAGGCCAGGCCGAAAGCGGCCGTGGTCTTTCCCTTTCCGTTTCCCGTATAGACATGAATCATCCCCCGCATGGAATCCTCTTTTCCGGCAGCTTTGCCGCCTTTTCCATACGGGTCAGGGCCGCTTCAAAAAATCCGACCAGGGAGAGATTCTTTGCCCGGTACCGGCGATGACCCGGATCGTTAAAATCCTCACCGTCCATTTCCCGCATGATCTGCCTGCACCTCGGATAGATCGTTTCATAGAGGGTCTGCACCGCATCTTCATCAAAATGATAAGGTGCATCGTATTCCTTCGCACAGGCCCCGGGAGAAAAAGCCGTCCCCCGGAGGAGGAAGACACGATGGCTCAGAAGATGAGCCGTGCTGGATGGATGGCTCAGAAGATCAAGACGGAGGAGGGTCTCGAAATTGACACGCACATCCTCCAACTTCGTCTCCTTTTCAAACATGATAAACCCGATCGAAAGATGGATTCCGAGACCCTGCAGGACCTTCACGGCCCGGATATTCCGTTCCGCCGTCACCCCTTTCCGGAAACGCTCCAGCATCCGCTGGGAGAAACTCTCCACACCGAGGAAGAGATCGTGAAGTCCCGCCTCGCGCAATTCCGTGAAGAGGGACTCCTCCACATTATCGGCACGGCACTCCATACCAAAGGTAATCCCGGGCAGTCGGTACCGGATCAGACGGGCCAGTTCCGCAGACCGTTCCCGTCCCCGGTTGCCGGGGCCGCAGAAATTGGGATCGGCGAAATAGAAATAGGATGCACCGAACGCCTCCCGGACCCGGACCATCTCCTCCACGATATTCTCCGGCGACCGTCCCCGCCAGCAGGCCTTTCCATGAGAAAGAAAATGAATGGTACAAAACCGGCACTGCCCGTAGCAGCCGCGGCTGCCGAGGATGTAAGCCGTCCCGCAAGCAAGCCTCGTTCGAAGGGGAAAGGCCAAGCGGTCAAGGTCCGATTCCTCCGGCCGCGGGATCAGGCAGGTCCGCCCTTTCTCCTGAAAGGCCACACCGCGAGTCTGCCGCCAATCCCGGTTTTCTTCCAGCCGGGCCGCCAGCCGGACGAGCGTCTCCTCGGGATCTCCCACAACCACGCCATCGATAAAGGAAAACCGATCCAGAAGCCGGTCGTGAAAGGCACTCGGATAAAATCCGAAGAGAAAAATGCGGGAAACCTTTCCCGACGCCTTCAGACTCTTCAGCCCTTCAAGGAGGGGCTCCGTATATTCCCACTGATAGACGAGGTGGAGGATCAGTACGCTCCAACCGGCCGCAGGGGAGACCCCGGCGGTCTCGATCAGTTCCGCCTCAAACCCCGCCTTTTTCAGGGAAGCGACGGCATATCCGGCGAGAAGACAGGAGGACAGGGGGGTGTTCACCACATCGTCACACCGCGCCGCGCTTCTCCGAACGGGGGGATCGTAAATCACGAACTTCATGGATCAGGGGTCTTTCCGGGAAAATAGATGTTTATCCGATCCTGCAGGGCTCCGCTCCAAAGACCTGCAACTACCTTGTCACAGGAGAAGAGGAGGTGTCAAGGAGGATTTCCCGCCGGATTCAGTCGAAGAATCTGCCTTGGAGGGCCTCGACAACTTTCACGACGGCATCTGAACGATTGAGCGTATAGAAATGGAGATAGGAGACCCCCTGTTCGAGGAGTTCTTCACACTGCCGGATGGCGATCTCCACCCCCACCTTTTCCATCTCTTCCGGCCGGCCGGCCAAAGGCGCCATCTTTTCTTCAACCCAGGCGGGAATCGTTGCTCCGCAGAAAGAAGCAAACCTTTTCACTTTTGCCAGATCGGTGATCGGCATGATCCCCGGAAAGATCGGAAGCCGGAGACCCGCCCTTTCAGCCCTTTCCCGGAATGCAAAGAAATAACGATTATCGAAGAACATCTGGGTAATGGCGAAATCCGCACCGGCATCCACTTTTTCTTTGGTATAGATAAGATCCGCCTCGAGCGAAGGCGATTCGAGATGTCCTTCCGGATAAACGGCCACGGCAATGGAAAAGTCGTGTGTTGAGCGGACAAAGGCCGCCAGATCGCGGCCATAGGGGAATTCTCCGGCGGAAGGGTCAAAATCCGGAATATCTTCAGGGGGATCGCCCCGAAGAGCCAGGACATTTTCTATCCCTTCCTCCCGGAAGGTTTGCAACAGCGTCGCCATCGAAGCACGGGTGGCACCGATACAGGTCAGATGGGACATTACGGTGAGTGAAAAGTTTTCCCGGATGGCACGCAGTGTTTTCAGGGTGCGATCCTGCGTACTACCGCCCGCTCCGTAGGTGACGGAAACATAAAGCGGATCCAGCCGACTCAGTTCCCGAACGACTTGCAGAAAAGCAACCATCCCGGCTTCCGTCTTCGGCGGGAAAAACTCAAAGGAAAAGCCCTTTTTCCGTGTTTTCAAAAGGTCGGCGATCTTCATGAGAGACAGCGTCCTTTCCGGTTGAGAGGTTGCCGGAGGAAGCCCCGCCTTTGCAGGGATTCCTCCGGTTGGGGGAGGTGTGAGATGGGTACTTGATGAGAAATTTGGAAACCGGAAGTTTCCCTTCCCCTCAAGGGTCCATGTCCTCTTCTCCTTTTCCTCTTTCCATTAGAGCAAATCCCATGCCAAGGGGGAACCCACTCCGAGGAGAAGACACCCGGACGATCTTACCGAAACGATGAATTTCTCCGTTCTTCAGAATGTTACAGGAGAATGGCAAGGAGGTGGACAAAAGAAAAAGAAGCGCAAAGGAATTCCTCTGTTCCAAAAACGAATGCGGGGAAGGGAGAAATTACCCCGGTGATTGCGGTAATTTTTCCCAGTCCATTTCCCGGCCGAAGGCCATTCGCAATCCGCTCCGCTTTATGTTAGAGTACTTTTCGGAAGAGAAACAACAATCACCGTAAACAAGGGAAACCATGCAGCTTCGGATCGGACACCTGTCCACCTTTTATCACACATCGATCCTGCTGATGGCCGATCCGGAAACCCCGGCACGCCTCGGCGTGGAAGTAGAATGGAAACTCTTCGGCACCGGCCCCGCAATTGTCGAGGCCTTCCGGACCGGTGAAATCGATCTGGCTTATATCGGCCTGCCTCCCGCCATGATCGGGATCGCTTCAGGAGTCCCTATTCGATGCATCGCCGGCGGACACATGGAAGGGACCGTGATCGTCGGGAATGTCGCCCACCGGGACTTTGGCGATACCCACGAACTCGGCAGGATCATGGAGCAATTCCGGGGGAAAACAATCGGCGTTCCCGGCACCGGGTCCATCCATGACGTGATCCTCACCGACACCCTCGATCGTTTCAACCTGGCGGACACGGTGCAAACAGTTCACTTCCCCTGGGCGGACGAATTAATGGAGGCGATGTTCCGGGGAGAGGTGGCGGCAGCCTTCGGGACACCGGCCCTGGCCGCCGCACTGGCCCATTACGGAGAGGGAAAGATCCTCTATCCGCCCCGCCTCCTCCGGCCGGAGAACCCGAGTTACGGCATCGTTGCGGAGATCTCCTTCCTGCAAAGGGAGGCGGAGATTACGGAGCGGTTTCTTCGACTCCATGAGGCGGCCACCGAAAGACTCCGAACCGATCCTTCCGGAGCGGCAAAAATTCTCTCCACCTTTATCGGTTTCATTGATGAAGCACTCGTACTAGAAACCCTGAAGATCTCTTCCCGTTACTGCGCACAGTTGACGGAAGGATACATCACCTGTACCCTAAGTTTTGCCGAAACCCTGAAACGGTTGGGCTACATTGAACGGACGTTACCGGAAAAGGAGATCTTCGACACCACCTTGATCAAAAAGATTCATGGTCCGGGAGATCACTACGGAGACGATGCTGTAAGGAGAGGACAAACTTCATAGACAAGGAGATCGACGATGACGGAAAAGAAAAAACCGCTGCCCCGACCACCCCGAAAAGGCTTCGGACCGAGAAGGGGACCTGACACCGAAGGACCGTTGAGTGCCGACAAGATGGCAGCAGCCATGGCACAGGGAAAGCTCGAAGAATACCTGTCACAGGAATTCCAGGGGAATGAACAGGCGCAAAACCTGGCAAAGATGATGATGGGGATGACGGGAATGTCCGGGATGATGCCGTCCGGCGGGTCCGTCGGTAGTATCCCGCCGGCCGGCGGAGATCCCGCTGGCCCTCCGGAAGTCCCCGAGGATATCCGGCAGGCCTCTCTCACCGGCGACATGGGACAGCTCATGACCCTGATGAAACAGGAGCACGAAAAACGCTCCGGCGGTGAACAAAAAGCGGGTGAGGAAGCCCCCACGAAAAAAAGTCCCGATAACGAAAAGGCATCGGCACCCTCGGCGGAAGCCCCGGCCCTTCTCGACCGGGAGTCAATCGACCTTTTGATCCGGATTGCCTCGGAAAACAGCGTCTCCCTCGACTGGGTCATCGCCCGGGCCATCAAGCTCTATGCTCGGGATTACAAACTCACCGGCAGGGTCTGAAAACAAAAGGGGAAACCAAATATATTCAAGAACTTGCTGTGGTCCGACCCTAACCCCAGACTACCCAGTAAAACGAGAGGTTGTCATCGTGTTACCCTGTATAACCGCCATCTTCCCCTCTTTGTGACCGGTTTGAGAATCGGGAGGGCATCGAAGATGTTCTGTGTTTCCTGTGTACCGTTGATCAACAGGTAGTTAAAGGCAAGGATGTCCCTAATTTTTACCCACTGTGCGTTCCATTCCAGGCCGGGTGTCCAATGGGGAGGCCTCTGTTTCCTGAACTGTACAATCCCTGAAGCATGCTCGGCAAAAGAGAAATTCAGGCTCCCGCCTTTCACTGCCTGCGCGTAGGCGAAGGTCTGCAGAAAGGGTCTGCCCTTTATATATCGGCTGGTCTTTACAAAATCCAGGCCGAGCACGCGCTGTTTTGCGGGAAGCAGCATGAGAGAGCGCCTCAGCCCGGAGATTTCCTTCGTCTGGAAAAGATGCCATGCCCAGGCTGTCTGAAAGAGAAAGAAGGCAAGTACGGCCCCAAGGGAGAGTTGCTGGATCTTGTGTTCCAATGCAGGGGCGGGGAAAGAGAGGAGCAGAAATATCGAGACAATCGGAAACCATCTTTGAGCGAAAAAGATAGTGTTCATATACTTTTCAGGTGCAAAAAAGTAGATGCATAAAAAGAGAAGAGCAGCGGTCAGAAGTTCTTTGTCAATCTTTTCTGTGAATCGATTCCGGTTTGTGAAAAACGACAGCAACAGCCAGGCAAGTATTACAACGGCCGCAATCGCTTCCGTATTCCCCTGGATTCCGCCGAACATGGAGTTCACCAGGTACCCGGGGGCCAGACGATCCAGAGGTGAAGTCACCCAGTGTGCCGCAACATCGAAACCTGCCGATTCCCTTACTTTGGAGAATGACTGATACCAGAAGGCCGCAAGCAATCCAGTCGGGAATAAAGGAGATAACCGGTAGATTAAGGACTTCCAGCCTTTCCAGTGTATGAGATTGTAGAGCAGCAACCAGGCCGCTCCTATCAGAAACCATAAGGCATGGCAGAAATAGAGCAGGAACGACAAGAAGATGAGAAGCACACCTCTTCTTCTGCTGAAAGGGTGTAGAGCGGCCATAAACCAGAGGACGAAAAAAGGCCAGCCGATCAGGAAGTTCAGAAAACCCCAATAAAGGGACAGGTTGAAAACCAATAACAATGCCAGTAGCGCATTTCCCAACGGCCGTTTCCGTTTCCATGCGAGCAGGTGTATCGCCATGCCCCAGGAAAGAACCAGCACGATCAAGGAGAGCTTGCCTGCGAAGATCGGAGCGAACAGGTTGCGGGCCGCATAGATCAATAGATAGACAAGGTTGTCCGGCGAATACCAATTGATGGAATAGAGATGCGTTTGGCCGGACAGGGTTTTGTTGAGTAGATAAATTTGACATAAATGCTGTGGGAGATCTGTTGCTGGAGGGAACTCTACAAAAATGAAGGGGAATAATGTCAGAACGATTGAAATACCGGCCAACAAGCCGCGTAGGGGTATCCCTTTAAAGACTACCGGAAGATTGCGTTCCATGAAGATGGGGTTCTCCCTGCGGAAAAAGCTTGGGTGTCAGAACTTAATGGGCTGTTGCTCAAACACATTTGACATTTTTGAAGATGGCTATTCCGCCGAAGGGCACACTCCATAATATCTTCATAAACCGCCGCACCTAACAAGACCTGCCTGACTTTCTCTTCTGGTCAGCAAAAAAGATCCACACGTTAAAACCCAAAAGGTGTTTTGGCAACGCTTCCGGGAGAACATCTAACAGGGTTACCGGAATAACCATTAACGATATGAGTAACAATTCCCGTGGGGATTGTAAAGGAAATTTTAGCGCAAAAGAAAAAGCCGCCCTCCGGTGGGGAGTAACTTCCAGGAAGATTAGGGGACGTTCCTGATTACGCTGACTTATTCCTGACAAACTTTTCTCAACGAATCGTCGGGACCTCCTTTGGAAGACCGCTGCAGGTCCGAGGAAAGACCTCCCGGCCTGCTCTAACCTGATTTAAACATTGATTTTCCATTCATTTTATATTATTTTAAAGAAATTGTAATTCTGGAGAAAGGAACCCAAAAAAAATGATACTCAAGGTTGCCCTTGCGGTCTATCTGTTATCCACCATCTTCTGTCTTGTCTATTTCGTTTCTCCCCGGAAGTCCCTGGCAACGGCTTATCTGGCCAGCGCGGTCGCAGGTTTTCTCATCCATACATGGGTCCTGATCGAAAGCTATCTTCAAGCAGGGCACATCCCTGTGACCAACCTGAAGGAGGGGCTGTCCTTTTTCTCCTGGACGATTATCCTGATTTTCCTGATCATTGAATACCGCTACAAGATCCTGATTCTCGGTTCCTTCATTATTCCCCCGGCTTTTATAGCTCTCCTCTACCCGGCATTGGCGGGTGACAGAATCACGGCGCTGGCGCCACTTCTGCAGAGTTCCTGGTTAGGGGTCCATGTGACCCTGGCCTTCCTCGGGGATGCGTCCTTTGCCCTGGCCACGGCCCTGAGTGTCATGTATATCCTTCAGGAACGCCAACTAAAATCCCACAAGTTCGGCGCCACCTTTCGCAAGCTCCCATCCCTGGAGGTTCTCGATTTGATCAATCACCGGATTATGACCATCGGTTTTCTTCTCCTGACGCTCGGCATCATTACCGGAGCCCTCTGGGCCCGGGCGGCATTAGGGAGCTACATACAGGGGGATCCCAGGGAAATCTGGTCCCTGATCACCTGGGTGATCTATGCCGGCCTCGTGCATTCCCGACTGACCATCGGATGGCGGGGCCGTAAATCAGCAATCCTGACGATCGTGGGATTTTGCGTGCTGATCTTCGCCTTTCTGGCCATCAATACCTTCATTCCAAGTTATCATTATCCGGGGCGTTTCTGATGGGCATCTTCCTGGTAGGACTGAGTCACAAAACGGCGCCCGTGGAATTGCGGGAGAAGATCTCCTTTGCCGAAGAGACGATCCCGCAAGGACTGGAAAAGCTTCGGGCGGAGTCGATCCCGGAAAACATCATCCTCTCCACTTGCAACCGGGTCGAGATCATCGCTCAATGCGAGGACTGCGTCAAAGGGATTTCAGCCACGAAAGATTTCCTGTCCGGCGAACACCAGATCCCCCTCGATGAACTGGAGCCTCATCTCTATATCCGGGAAGGCAATGAGGCAATCCGCCATATCTTCCGTGTCGCTTCCTCGCTTGACTCCATGATGGTCGGGGAGCCCCAGATCCTCGGGCAGTTCAAGAATGCCTTCACGATCGCCTCGGAGGCCAAGGCGACGGGAATCATCCTGAATCGGCTCATGCACAAGGCCTTCTCCGTGGCAAAAAGGATCAAGACCGAGACGGGGATCGCCCGAAGCGCCGTTTCCATCAGTTACGCCGCCGTGGAACTGGCCAAGAAGATTTTCGACGATCTGACGGACAAGACCGTCATGCTCATCGGAGCCGGGGAGATGTGCGAACTGGCGGCCAAACACCTGATGCAAAACGGCGCGAAAAAAATGCTCGTCACCAACCGGACCTACAGCCGCGCCGTGGAACTGGCACAGGAGTTCAACGGGAGCGCCATCCGTTTTGAAAATTTCATCGAATCACTGATCCAGACGGACATCATCATCTCCTCCACCGGGGCGCCGCACTATATCCTGCACCACCACGATGTAAAAGAGGTGATTCACGAACGGAGGAACAAGCCGATCTTCATGATCGATATCGCCGTCCCCCGTGACCTTGATCCGGAAATCAACAAGATCGACAATGTCTACCTCTACGATATCGACAATCTCCAGGCCGTCGTTGAAACCAACATCGAAGAGCGGAAGAAGGAAGCGGAAAAGGCCGACAGCATCGTCACGCAGGAGGTCCGGACCTTCGAACAATGGCTCGCCTCCCTGAAGGTCACACCGATGATCGTCCTTCTCCGGGAACGGATGGAGCAGATCCGGCAGGAAGAACTCCGAAAGACCCTGCCCCGCCTGAACGGAATCTCGGAGAAGGAGAAGAGGTCGATTGAATCGATGTCGATGGCGATCATCAATAAGGTTCTTCACGGCCCGATGAAAGCCTTGAAGTCGTGTCACCCGGAAGAAAAAGAAACGCTCATGCAGGTGTTGCGGGAGATCTTCCAGTTGGAAGACTCTCCCCGAAAGATCGGGGAAAAAGATCGTTAACCGTGGTATACACTCCATTGTAAGGGAAGAAGATGACAAACTCAAAGGAAGTCCGTATCGGCACACGTGGAAGTCAGCTTGCACTCTGGCAGGCCAACTGGATCAAATCGACGCTCGAGGCCCGGCATCCCGACCTTGTGGTCTCTTTGGTGAAGATCAAGACCACGGGAGACAAGATCCTCGATGTCCCCCTGGCCCAGGTCGGCGGCAAAGGACTCTTCGTCAAGGAGATCGAAGAGGCAATGCTTGACGGAAGGATCGACCTGGCCGTCCACAGCATGAAGGATGTCCCCACCGACCTTCCCGGTCCGCTCCACCTGCCGGTGATCGCCGAACGTGAAGATCCGAGGGACGCCCTCTTGTCGCACGGCAAAGTGTTCGATGACCTGCCGCAGGGGGCGAAGATCGGTACGAGCAGCCTGCGGCGTCAGGCCCAGCTCCTCCACCGGCGTCCCGATATGGAGATGATCTCCCTCCGGGGGAACCTCGACACCCGGATCAGGAAGCTCGACACGGAAGGGCTCGATGCCGTCATTCTCGCCGCGGCGGGAATCCGCAGGATGGGCTGGGCGGAGAAGATCACCCAGATCCTGCCGACGGAAATCTCTCTGCCCGCCATCGGGCAGGGGGCCGTGGGGATCGAATGCCGCCGGGAGGATCCCCGCATCAATGACCTGATCGCCTTCATCCGTCATGATGATACCTTCGATGCCGTGGTGGCGGAACGGGCCTTTTTAAAGAAACTTGAAGGGGGTTGCCAGGTCCCGATCGCCGCCTATGCCGAAGTCGACGGCAAAAATCTGAAACTCCGGGGTCTCGTCGGAAGCGTCGACGGCAAGGAACTGATCGAAGACAAAATCGACGGGCTCCGTACGGACGGCGCCCGTCTCGGCACCGAATTGGGAGAACGGGTCCTCGCTGCCGGCGCCGGCCGGATCCTCGAAGAGGTTTACAAAAATCAGTAACCCCTTCATTGCAGGCTGTTGTTTTCCGGTCCCTCTTCGCGACAAGGAGGACACAGGAACATTATGGATTGGACGGACAAAAAATCCCCCCCGGCCCCTCTTTTACAAGGTGGAGAGAAATCATCCATCAAAGGAAAAGTCTTTCTCCTCGGCGCCGGTCCCGGCCACCCGAAGTTGATCACCCTCCGGGCGATCGAATGTATCCGGGATGCCGAGGTCATCATCTACGACTACCTGGCCAATCAGAAATTCCTTCAGTATGCCCCGAAGGGGTGCGAGATCATCTATGCCGGGAAGACGAGCGTTCACCATACCCTGCATCAGGATGAAATCAATCAGCTCCTCATCGACAAGGCCCGTACGGGAAAAACGGTGATCCGGCTCAAGGGGGGAGATCCCCTCCTTTACGGACGCGGCGGGGAAGAGGCGGAAGGACTCGCCCGGGAGGGGATCCCCTTCGAGATCGTCCCCGGCATCCCGGCGGCTACCGCCATTGCGGCCTATGCCGGGATCCCTCTGACCCACCGTGACTCAGCGTCTACGGTCGCCTTTATTACAGGGCACGAAGGATCGGGCAAGAGCGGCCCGCCCGTGGACTGGGAAAAGATCAGCACCGGCGTCGGCACGGTCGTCATCTACATGGGGGTCGGCAACCTGCAGGAAAATACCCGTAAACTCATGGAACACGGACGGGCGCCCGAAACCCCGACGGCCCTCGTCCGCTGGGGTACGACGCCGGAGCAGGAGATCCTCATCGGGACCCTGGCCGACATCTACGAGAAGGCCCGGACGGCACACTTCAAGGCCCCGGCCATCATGATCGTCGGCGAAACGGTCCGGCTCCACGACAAACTCCACTGGACCGATCAACTCCCCCTCTTCGGCCGCCGGATCGCCCTCACCCGGGAACGGGAGAACGCCGGACTCTTTTCCAAGGAACTGGAGCGGCTGGGGGCGGTGATCTACTACCTCCCCGCCATCAGCATCTTTTCCCCGGAAGAGTTCGGGATCGTCGATCAGGCCATTGAAGAAATCGAACAGTTCGACTGGATCATATTTACGAGTGCCAACGCCGTCCGATATTTTCTTGATCGTCTGATCAAGAAGAATCGGGATGTGCGTGATCTGAAAGGGATTTCGATCTGCACCGTGGGGACCGCCACGGCCCGGTCTCTAAAAACCCGGGGGATACGGACCGACCTCATCCCCGAGGAGTTCACCGGGGAAGGCGTCGTTGCCGCCCTGCTGAAGGAGGGAGATCTTCCGGGGAAGCGGGTTCTGATCCCCAGGGCGGAAAAGGCGAGGGAAGTGGTCCCCGATGCCCTCCGGGAGGCAGGCGCCGAGGTCGTCGTGGCCACGGTCTACCGGAATCTTGCCCCGGAGATTGACGCACAGGCACTCCAGGAGATCCTGATCAACCGCAAGGCAGACCTGATCGTCTTTACCAGTCCATCGAATATCAGAAATTTTGTCCGGTCCGTGCAGAAAGAAGGACTGCAGAAAACCCTGCCGGGAATCAGGACCGCATGCATCGGTCCGGTCACGGCAAAGGCGGCGAAAGAAGCCGGGCTCGATGTTGTCGTTGAACCGGAGAAATCGACACTCGAGTCGGTCTCTGAAGCGATCCGGAAATATTTCGCTGAAAAACAATGATGGTCTCGTAAAAAGTCGTTTTTCGGATTCCGTTCATGGTTCGACAGGCTTCCGAGCATGGTGAGCTTGCCGAACCACACGAACGGGGAATATCAAAGACTTACACCGTTCGCCCTGAGCGTGTCGAAGGGTCGAACGGACTTTTTACGAGTCCATCAACAATCGAACCAGAAAATTTAAAAGGGAGATGCCATCATGTTTTTCCCCAGCTACCGTCCGCGCCGGGTACGGAAAAATGAACAGATCCGAAGAATGGTCCGGGAGACCCGGCTCTCCGTGGACAACCTGATCTACCCCCTGTTCGCCATTCATGGCAAGAAGGTCAAAAATGAGATCCCTTCCATGCCGGGAAACTTCCAGCTCTCTGTGGAGAACCTCGTCCGGGAAGCCCGGACGGTCTACAAGCTCGGCATCCCGGCCGTCCTCCTCTTCGGGATTCCGAAGAGGAAAGATGCCGTCGGCTCCGGGGCCTACGACGAACACGGCATCATCCAAACCGCCGTCCGGTCGATCAAGGACAAGATCCCGGAGCTGATCGTGATCACGGATGTCTGTCTCTGCGAATATACCGATCACGGCCATTGCGGGATCGTCGAGAACGGCGAAATCCTGAACGACCCGACGCTGGAACTCCTCGCGAAGGAAGCGGTATCCCACGCCCGGGCCGGGGCCGACATCATCGCCCCTTCGGACATGATGGACGGCCGGGTCGGCGCCATCCGGGAGGCTCTCGATGAAGAAGGTTTTGATGACACACCGATCCTCTCCTATGCCGTCAAATATGCCTCCGGATTCTACGGTCCCTTCCGGGATGCAGCGGAATCGACACCCGGTTTCGGCGACCGCGCCTCTCACCAGATGGACCCGGCCAACACCCGTGAGGCCATGCGGGAGGCGGAGCTGGATGTCTCGGAAGGGGCGGACATGCTCATGGTCAAACCAGCGCTTCCCTACCTCGACATCATCTACCGGGTGAAGGAGGAATTCGATCTGCCTGTGGCCGCCTACAACGTCTCCGGCGAATTCTCCATGATCAAGGCCGCAGCAAAACAGGGGTGGCTCGACGAGAAACGGGTGATGATGGAATCGTTGATCTCGATCCGGCGGGCCGGCGCCGACATGATCCTCACCTACTGGGCGAAGGATGCCGCAAAACTGCTTCAGAAACAGCAACCATAAAAAAAGAAGACCGGAATCGCCGTTTCTGATAGAATAAAAGACGGGAGGAGGACAAATGTTCATTCGGCGATTTCATAGTGAAATCATCTTTCATCTCTTCAGCCTGATCTTTTTCGACCTGATCTATTTCATCGTCCTCATGTTGCTCCTGTTGCAGCATGAGGCGCTGTGGTTAGGCCTCGGGTCTCTTCTCGTCTTCGGCTACCTGCATCTCCGTTACTTCCGGAGTTTCTGCCGGGAGATCCGCTGGACCTACGTCACACCTCATCTTGTTTTCCCCTGCCTTTTGACGTTGGTCGCCTTTTTGACCTACGCGCCATGAAACAGGGTTCAAACTGCTTAAACCATTCAAACCGTTTAGAGAACAGACAGCCTCTTTCCATTGACAGAACCTCCTGAAAATGTTACTAATCTTCTCATTAATTCAGGGATTCAGAAGGAGAATCAGACATGTCGAACCGTTCCGAAGAACTCTTTGTCCAAGCACAGAAATTCATCCCCGGCGGGGTCAACAGCCCGGTGCGGGCCTTCAAGTCGGTGGGAGGCAGTCCCGTTTTCATCGACCGATCCGAAGGAAGCCGGATCTTCGATGTGGAGGGCCGGGCCTATATCGACTACATCGGTTCCTGGGGACCGATGATCGTGGGACATTCCCATCCACGGGTCGTCGAAGCCCTCAAAAAAGCCATCGACAAGGGGACGAGTTTCGGCGCTCCGACGGTGTTGGAGACCGAACTGGCGCAGAGGGTGATCCAGGCCGTCCCCTCCGTGGAAATGGTCCGGATGGTCAACTCCGGCACGGAGGCAACGATGAGCGCCATCCGGGTTGCCCGGGGCTATACCGGACGGGACAAGATCATCAAGTTCGAGGGGTGCTACCACGGCCATGCCGACGGCCTGCTCGTTAAGGCCGGCTCCGGCGCCGCCACCTTCGGAGTCCCGACCAGTCCCGGCGTCCCCGCTGATTATGCAAGGAACACTCTCACCGCCCCCTTCAACAATCTTGAGGCCGTGGAGAAGCTCATCGCCGAAGAGGGAGACGATATCGCCTGCATCATCGTTGAGCCGTTGCCGGGAAACATGGGCGTCGTCCCCCCGAAGGCGGGTTTCCTGGAGGAACTCCGGAAGATCACGGCGGAAAAGGGGATCGTGCTGATCTTCGATGAAGTCATGTCCGGTTTCCGTGTCGCCTACGGCGGCGCCCAGGAACGCTTCGGGATTACACCCGATATGACGACCCTTGGAAAGGTGATCGGCGGCGGACTTCCCGTCGGCGCCTACGGCGGGAAGAAGGAGATCATGGAACAGGTCTCTCCTTCCGGCCCGGTCTACCAGGCCGGGACCCTCTCGGGGAATCCTCTCGCCATGACGGCCGGAATCGAGACCCTGAAGATCCTCTCCGAACCGGGCGTCTACGACCAATTAGAGGAGAAATCGACGAAGCTCTGCAAGGGGATCCGGGAGGCCTTTGCGGAAGCCGGTGTTCCCGCCTTCCACACCCAGGTGGGTGCCATGTTCTGTACCTTCTTCAACAACGGGGAAGTGACCGACTACACCTCGGCGGCCCGATCCGACACGGAACGGTTCGGGAAGTACTTCCATAACATGCTGGAACAGGGGATCAACCTGGCGCCGTCCCAGTTCGAAGCGGCCTTCATGTCTCTGGCCCACTCCGATGAGGATATTGCAAAGACAATCGACGCCTGCCGGAAGAGCTTACGGAAACTTTGATGAAGTCGTAAAAAGTCACGAAGCCCTTCGACAGGCTCAGGACGAACGGTATAAGTGGTTGATATTCCGTTCGTGTGGTTCGGCGAGCTTCCGAGCATGGTGAGCTTGCCGAACCACATGCTCGGTAGCTTGTCGAACCATAAACGGAATCCGGAAAATGACTTTTTACGAGACCATCAACTTTAAGCTGCAACACAAGACGATTCCCTTTCCTTTCACTGCCCTTTGCCCTCTGTCGGGGGGACGGTTTTTCTTCAACACTGTGCGCTGCATACTGAAAATACGGCCCTCGTAACGAACGGTATGAACGAAGAGAAAAAACCGGATCAATCCACCTTCACGCCGGACCAGAAGCGGGCGATTCACACCTTGGGACGGAATCTCTGTGTCTCCGCCGGAGCCGGGTCCGGAAAGACGACGGTCCTCGTAGAACGATTCCTCTATCTCCTCGAAGAAGGACAGTTCAAGATCAACGAAATTGCGGCGATCACCTTCACGGAAAAGGCCGCCGGCCAGATGAAGGAGAAGATCCGGAAGAAGCTACTGGATCGGATGGAGAGAGCAGCAACTCCGGAGGAACGCCGCCGCATGGAAACCCGTTACCGTGAGGCCGGCTCCGCATGGATTCACACAATTCACGGACTTTGCACCCGCATCCTAAAGGAACAGGCGGTCGCTGCCGGGATCGACCCCGGCTATCTGACCCTCGACGAAACGGAAACCCTCCTTCTTCTCCACAAGACACTGAAATCCTTTATCGTAAACCGCCTGAATCAGGGGAAAGCGTCGATGGTGCGGCTTCTCTCCGCATACGGACTGGAGAAGACCCGGAAAATACTTACGGCCCTGGTTCAAAGGCGCGTCGATGCCGCCCCCTGGATCAATATCTATCTTAAACAATCCGATGAGGAGATCCTGCGCCCACTCTTCGAGACACGCAAAGATTTGGAGACGGAATTGAAATCGCACATCGCCCGTCTCCGGGATTACGGGGCGGACGACCCGGCAGACCGGATGGAGCAAAACCGCGTGACGGCCCTTGCCCTCCCGGATACCGGTCCGCTCAACCCGGAAACACTGACCACCCTTCTGAAGATAGATCTTCGGGTAGGAAGCAAGAAGAAGTGGCTTTCCGGGGATCTTCCGGCCGTTAAAGCCCTGCTGAAAGAGATCAAAGACCGTGCGAAAGATCTTCTTCCCTTATACAGCGAGGAAGCAATACGGCGGGAGCCGGAACACTTCTCCGTGCCCTCTGCCGGGAACTGGATCCCTTGTTAGAGGAGTACTTGCGGGACAAGGCACAACTGGGGGTTCTCGACTTCGAGGATCTTCAGATCAAGACCCGGAACCTCCTCCGGGATCATTCCGGAATCAGGGAACACTATCGGAAGAATTTCGCCACCCTCCTCGTAGATGAACATCAGGATACCGACCCCCTGCAGATGGAGATCATCGAACTCCTTGCCGGCGGGGAGGAAGGACGGATCTTCGTGGTCGGCGATGACAAGCAGTCAATTTATGGTTTCCGCGGCGCCGACGTGACCGTCTTCCGGGACTACCGGGCAAAGACGGCAAAGAACGGCGGGGGATGCCTGATCTCCCTGAAGACCAATTTCCGAAGCCAGGAAGAGATCCTTCGTTTCATCAATCATCTTTTTGGGAGGATCTTCCCTTCCGGCAATGAAACGATCCCCTTTGAAGGTCTCGATCCCTTCCGGAAGAGTCTGCCCAATGAACACTTCATCGAATCCTGTCTGATTGCCGCAGCCAAGGAGGAGAAAAAAACCGCCGAGGAGATCCGTCAGGAAGAAGCCGCAGCCCTGGCGCTGAGAATCCGGAGCATGGTCGACAAGGGAGAGAAACGGATCCTCTCCGACGATGGAGAACCACGGGCTGTACAGTTCGGCGATATCGCCCTCCTCTTCCGGGCCATGACCGATGTCAGGATCTATGAAGATGCACTACTTCAATACGGCATTCCCTTCACCGTGGTCAGCGGCGGCGGCTTTTTCAAAAAACAGGAGGTCCTCGACATCCTCAACTTTCTTCGCCTCCTCCTGAATCCGGAAAATGATGAGGCGCTGGCGGCTCTGCTACGAAGTCCTGCGGCCGGTGTCCGGGATGATACCCTCTACTTCATGACCCGGGGGCGGACCCTTTCATCGGGACTGACCGTTGCGGAAGCCCTTGACGGTATCGACGATTCGGAAAAGGCGATCCTGATCCGGACCCGGAAACTTCTCGAAGATTTTCGGCACATCAAAAACCGGGTTGAGATTCCCGAGCTGATCGGCGGTTTTCTTGATCGGACAGGCTACGGGGCCGCTCTGTTGGCCGACCCCGTTTATGGTCGACAACGCCATGCCAACCTGCAAAAACTAATGGACATGGGACGAGATTTTTCCGCCGGTCCTTTCTTCGGCCCGGCCGATTTCATCGATTACATCGACGAACTGATGGATCGAGAGACCCGGGAGGGGGAATCCCCTGTGGAGGAGGAAGGGGAAGATACCGTCAAGATTCTTTCGATCCATAAAGCCAAAGGGCTCGAATTCCCCGTCGTTATTCTTCCCGATCTCGGCAGAAATGCCGGGGGACGCGGATCAGGTTTCGTTGCAGTTGACAGGCACCTCGGGATCGGGATCAAGATCCCCGATGGGACCGGCGGATGGTGCAGCGGGTTTCTCCGGAAACGGATCGAGGAGACCCGGGAAAAGGAAGAAATCGAAGAGGGGAAAAGACTCTTCTATGTCGCCGCCACAAGAGCGCGTGATTTCCTTGTTCTCTCCGGGCAGGTCAAGAGGTCGAAAAACCCGGGCCGGGAAGCCGCCCTTCCGATGGAGTGGCTCTGTGAGGCTCTCGGGATCACCGAGGAAAACTGCCGGGAGGAGATCTCTTACGGAGGCCGGCAAATCCGGCCCATCACCCCACCCCGGAAACCGGCCTCGGAAGCAGCGGAAACAGTCCGCTGGATCGACCGCTTTCCGGAACTGCTCTCCGGAGAGATTCCTGATCTCTCCGGACAGATTGTCGATGAGGAGTTGGCGAAACAGGTCTTCAAGAAACCCCGGTGCCGTCCCTCCCGCCGATTCACCGTCTCCCAACTGCTGCTGATCCGGAAGTGCCCCCGAATGTACGAACTGGCGACCCGTTTCGGAATCTCGGAACCTGAAGTAAAAATTCCGCCCCATGGGACCGGCGGAGAAGGAGGGCGGGAACGGGGCAGCCTGGTTCATCGCATTCTGCAACAATGGGACCTCCGTCGGGAAAACCTCTCCGGGACCCTTGACCTTGAACTGGCCCGCTCCGGGTACCCGGAAACCGATCAGCAGGCAATCCGATCGGAGATCACCCCCTGGCTGGAGGTTTTTGCCCAATCCGGGACGGCCGAGGAGATCCGCCGGTCCGGGCAGGCCTATGCCGAAATCCCCTTTTACCTTAATCTGCAGGGGTACCGGATTGAGGGGGTGATCGATAAACTCTATCGCGGCCCTTCCGGACGGCTGATGATCCTCGATTATAAAACCGACGGAATTTCAGCGGAGGAAATCGAGACCCGGGCGGCGGAATATCGTTTGCAGCTTTCCGCCTATGCCCTGGCCGTATACCGCCTCTTCGGGGAAGAGGTCGAAACGGCCCTCGCCTTTCTCCAGCCGGGAATCATCCGCCCAATCGACCATGACCCCGGCCGGACGGAGATTGAAATCATCGAGACGATCCGGGCCATCGACGGGGTAAAGAGCCCTCTCGTGGAGCGGACCCGGTGTCTTAGCTGCGGATACAGGGAGTCCTTCTGTATGACGGGATGAACCCCGAAGGAGAGACCTTCAGGTAGCTGATAAAAATCGTGAAATGAGCGCAAAGAGAATGGAATTCGTATCCGCGAAGCAAAGATGGCCGTCCCTGAAGATTCGACTCGCCCGCTCATCCTTTCGAAGCCGGTTCCGGCTGGACCCGAAGGAGTTCGCGTACCTTGCCGACAAAGGGGATGAGATCATCCGCCGCCATGGTGAGGATTTCATACGGAACCGGCTCGCCCCGGCTTCCCCGAAAAATGACGGTCGGCAGACACCGATGAGAGGTCATCCCGTTTTCACGGCTCAGCATGCCACGGCCACCTGCTGCAGGAGCTGCCTGGCGAAGTGGCATGGAATCCCGAAGGGGGCCCCGCTGACCGATGCGGAGATCAACTATATCGTGGAGATCATCATGGCCTGGATCGGAGAACAGACAACGGATGGACAAGGAACGCTTATTCCGCAGTGACAAAGGTGGAAAAACGGATCGCCTCAAGTTTCCGTGCAAGATGACGGGCATCTGCTTCACGGAGAAACCGGCCGATCCGTACCCGGTAATAGATTTTTCGGCCGTTGTCCCACCGGCGAAGATGGACATCCTTGAAACGTGAGGCAAGGGTCCGCTTCAGGGCCTGGGCATTTTCTTTGTGCAGGAAGGAACCGACCTGTACCGTAAAACGAAGGGGCGTGGGGACGGCTTTCCCCCCTCTCTTGTAATAGCGGTTGTCTCCGAGAGAGAGAATCTCCACCTTCACGGGAACCACACCCTCGTCCACCATGCCGAGGGCCTTGGCCGCCCCGTAGGAAAGATCAATGATCCGGCCCCGCACATAGGGCCCCCGGTCATTGATCCGTACCGTTACGGTCCGTCCGTTGTTCCGGTTGGTGACGCGGACCCGCGTCCCCAATGGGAGGGTCTTGTGGGCGGCCGAGATACCATACATATTGTAGACCTCACCGTTGGCGGTCCGCCGTCCGTGGAAGTCCTTTCCGTACCAGGAGGCGTTGCCGTACTCCACCCGGCGGCCCCCTTCAAGATGGATGCCGCCTCGATGGACGGCACACGCCCCGGAAAACCAGAACAGCAGGAAAACGAAAAGCAAACGCAGACGATACACCGGTCCGGGGCACCCGCCGGAAAGAGGGGGATCAGAGGCCGATGATGTATTTTTCATCTCCCTCCCCCAACTCGGCCATCTCTTCCTTCTGCTCTTCATAACCGGAGCGCCCCATGAGGGCATAGGTTGCGACTTTTCCGTCCTCCACACCGGGCTGGTTGAGGGGATTGATCCGGTAGAGGCCGCCGGAGAAGACCGTCTGAATCTCATACATCATGAAGAGCTGGCCCAGAGTGAAGGGATTCAACTCTTTCAGCGTCAGGGTCAGGTTGGGACGTTTATGGCGGGTCAGGGCATAGCCCGTGGCCTGCTGTTCCGCATGGATCAACTCGTTGAGGGTATGGCCCCCCAAATAAGAGATCCCCTCCATTTCGGGATAGCTGTCCGGGATCTCCATTTTCTCCCGGAATTTTTCCAGGCCGAGAAAGGTGATCACCTTGTCGTTCGGTCCTTCCACATAGAGCTGAATCTGGGAATGCTGGTCCGTCGTCCCTAAAGATTTGACCGGTGTCTGCCCGGCAAAGACCTCCCGGCCGTCAAGGGCCTCCCGTTTCCCCAGACTTTCGGACCAGAGTTGACGATACCAGTCGGCAAAACCGTAGAGGGCATTGGAATAGGGCATCATCACGGAGATCCGCTTGCCCCGTTTGGCATTCAGGATATAGTGAATGGCCGCATTCAGGTAGGCCGGATTCTCCCGGAGTTTCACCTTGCGGCACCATCGCTCCATGAAGGCCGCACCGGCGAGAAGTTCCCGGATGTTGATCCCCGATACCGCAGCGGAGAGGAGACCCACGGGGGTCAGGACGGTGAAGCGTCCCCCCACACCGTCAGGAATCACCAGGCACGAATAACCTTCCCGGTCGGCAACCCGCTTCAGGTTTCCCCTGGAGGCGTCCGTCGTCACAATGATCCGATCCTGATGGTTCTCCCGCCCGACGGCATCAATGAGGGCCTTCTGGCAGATCAGGAAATTGGCCATCGTCTCCGCCGTTCCGCCGGACTTTGTGATTACGTTGAAACAGGTCTTTTTCAGGTCCAGAATATCGAGCAGACCCCGCAGATTGTCCGGATCGACATTGTCCAGGACATAGATGCGCGGCGCCCGTTTACGCCCCGTCTTGGTCAACTCGTTGTAACGGGGATGGTTGAGCGCCTGGTGCAAAGAGGTATTCCCCAGTGCGGAGCCCCCGATCCCCAGGACCACGAAACTCTCACACCGTCTACGGACCCCCTTGGCAATTTCCAGAATACCCTTTACATCCTGATCCGGTAAATCCATGAACGGAAGTTTACCACTCGATTTTTTTTCCTTGATCTGCTGGTGAATCTCTTTGGCCTCCGACTGAAGGGACTCGATCTCTCCATCAAAGACCCCGTGTTCCTCACCCATGAACGAAGCCATGACATGATTATAGTCGAGACGGACCGCCATCTCCTGTTTCCAGACCTTATTCTTATAGGAAATCATTCTGCCTCCCTTCAGGAGTTCTCTCGCCCCGGTTATTACGTACCCCACCACTTTGATGCCGGCAGTACGGATTCCGATAGGATGAAAATGAGGTTATGTTGATATTGTGTGATATTATTGGAAAATGTACCACAGAAAAGAAGATGAATCAAGAAAGTAGCGCAAAAATATTACTTCCTGCAGAAATCCTCTGCGGGGAAATCAAAACGTCAGGACATGGCCGCCCACCCCGACCCCCAGGCTCTCCGCCACGGGAAGGCATTTGGCCTTGAGGAGGAACACAACTCCCGTCCGGATCCCGTAGAGGGTCTCGTAATGTCCCATCCCTTTGGCAATCACCAGGTCGGCACGATCCCAGACCTTTCGGAACTCGGCCGGTGCCTCTTTCAGTGGAAGACCGATCGACGCCACGGTATGGGGGACGATGGGCACCAGACCGGAGAAACCGAGACCTTCAAGATCGACAACGGTCGCATCGTTTAATATCGGCTCCGCCTTGGGGGAGACGATCACCTCCTTGCCCATTTTGAGAAGCTGTTCCACCAGGAGCAGGTCAAAAACAACCTCGCCGCAATTATCGGTCAGGTAAAGGATCGTACGGACCTGCTCCACCTCCTGCCGAAAACGGTCAAAGTGATCGACGGCAAGCCCTTGCCGCAGTTCATCATCAAGAGTCTCCAGGGCATTCCGGGAACCGTCGACCCCGAAATCAATGGCATTACCGGCAATGGCCGCGCATACCGCGGAACGGAGCGTCAGCCCCTTTTCCCGGAGGGGGATTGCAACCTCAGAGGCAATCCGGTTGCTCTTCTCCTTCAAAGCGGCGTAGGGATCCGTCCCTGTTTTTCCCCGGATCGTCCGGTGAATCAACGTTCCCAGTTCCGCCGGGATTTTCCCGGGGAAATCCCGTTGCAGCAGACCGAGGATCTCCTCCATCAGGGCAAGGCGTACCGCCGGATCCTCCACGGCCAGTTCCACGGCATGGGTCGCCTGATCGATGAGACAGCGCACACAAAGGTAAGTCGGAGAAATCATGATACGAAACAAACCTCATACCCCGGGATTCCGGAACCGTCAGGAGTAACACGGACTTCAGCCCCCAGTTTCAAAATTGAGTCATCATATCATAGCCTGTAATCCTGAAACAAGAGACAAACAGCCGACAATTCTTTGTCTGTTTTTTATCTTTACAACAGAGATGGTATAGATAATAATAACCGGATATGCATTTTCAGCGGTCACAATTTTAAGAGGTCCCGGCGTCAGGTATTCATGAGGAGAAAATCATGTTAGATCCCAAAACGGTTACTTTATATACAGGCGGTCACAAAGGCACCGAAGAATATTTTGGAATATCCGCCGAAAAGTGGGGAATGAAAGAGGTGACCTTCAACTTTGAAGGACATGAAATCAACCGTCGGCGGGGATTGAAAATCCTGTCCGAGGAGGAACTCCTGCGTGGCGCCGTCGGCCCGGACATTATCCAGAAACGTATGGAACGTACATTCGCGACCACCCCCATCATGCAGAAAATATTTCAGATCCAGTTTCATATTATCAACAACGGTTATCAGGTTTTCGCTGTCGGCTGGTTATTGTCAAACGGAACGGTCAAAGGCGGCACCGGCTGGGGAGTGGAACTGGCAAAGTTATTCAACCGCCCGGTGCATCTCTTTGAGCAGGAGAGGAAGGAGTGGGTCTCCTGGGTCCACAATGAGTGGATCACGGAGGAACCCGTCATCGCACATAAAACACTGGCCATGACGGGGACACGATATTTGAGCGAAGATGGCAAAGCTGCCATAGATCAGCTCTTCGAACGGTCGTTCAATGGTTAATCGCTGTCGGAAGGACCCCGGCGGACCGGTTCCTGGCATTCACGACAGCCGTTCCACGGGTCGGGAGTAAGTCCGGATGGCGGAAAACCTCAGTCTCCCCTTCCCCTCGATCCGCACATCGACCGCAACGCCCTCCCGGAGGAGGGGAAGGCCGGAAGGGGGTCTACAGCTTGGGTCCGTTCTCGGAATAGAGGCTTTGATGGAAGTGCCGGGCAAAGCTCATGACAAAGAGGAGACTCTGCCGAACCTCGGGATCCCGGGCCGCTTTCCAGAGGGCCGGCAGCCCGGCCTTCTTCGGCTGATCTTTCATCTCCGCCATCGCTTCCTGTGCACTTTCCACCGCCGCACCGATCAGGTCTTGAATCTGGGGGTTCATAAGACGGCTCACCAGATTCTCAAACATGCTCAACATCCGCTCGACGATGCTGTCGGTAAAGGCATGCGTCGTCGAACCGAGAAACGTCGCCATCTGAGTCAGGACTTCCAGACTACCACTGTTAATCAACTCCTCAATCGCCGGCATCGCCCGCATTAGGTCCGCTTTTGCCAGTTCATCCAACAGGGCCATCATCGTTTCCATGTTTGCAGCCATCCGTGCAATGACGCTGTCTCCCATGGAGTTTTTGGCCGCACTGATGAAGAGGGCCACCTCCTTGAGATCATTCAGAGAGCCACTTTGGTACAACTCCGTCAGGGTCCGGACTGATTGCTGCACGGCCTGAAAGACTTCGGGCTTCGCCACCTGATCGGCCAGAGCCGTCAGGGGCTCCATGATCGCGGCCATCCGCTCGATCATGGGGTCGGTTTGTGAATCCTTGTAGGCCTGAATCGCCCCGGCGACCTCCGACAGAGTCTCCGCATGGTTCCGGAGACCATCGATGGAATTCGAACCGGCCTGCATCATCGTCGGTAGATCCGGTTCCCGTAGCTCTTTATTCTGCATGGACATATCGTGCCTCCCTCTCAGAGTATGCCCCGAGCGCTTAACCAGTAAAGGCGGTTGTAGGCCAGTTTGAACCAGTGAATCATCTGAGACGGCTCCCCGGGATTGGGCGGCGTGTTGTAGTTGAACCAGACATAGGTCCCCTCCTCGAGACTGGTTTCCACGAAGCAGAAAACCTTTCCGTCATATCGGCGCCCCGGGCATCCCTCTTTAATCATGCAGATCAGTGATTCCGCAACGGTGTCGGCCTCGAAGTGGGCGGTCGATCCTGCCTTACTGATGGGAATATTGGTGGTGTCCCCCACCACAAAGACATTCTCCTTCCCTGCCATGGTCAGGCTGTGCTTATCCGTCGGGATCCAGCCGTCGGCGCCGAGGCCGGATTCTTCAATAAGGGGCATACCCTTGTGCGGGGGCACAGCAATGAGAAGGTCATAGTCCAGCGTGGATCCTTCCTCGCTGTGAATCTGCTTCTTCAGCGGATCGACCTCCTTCATGTTGAAGAAGGTTTCATACCGGATTCCCCGACGTTCGAAGGCCTTGACCGCCCACTGGGCAACCGGCTCCAGGACATGGACCCGGGCAATGGGATAGGTATAGAAGAGTTCGTACTTCTCTTTCAGACCGTTTTGGGAGAAAAGGTCGTCGAGCATGAAAGTGACTTCCAGGGGCGCCACGGGACACTTATGGGGAACACCGACGGAAACGACAATCCGCCCCCCCTCAAACTCCTTCAACGCCTTCCGGAGTTTTTTGGCTCCGGCAAGATCATAGAACCAGTGCGCGCCCTCCTTGAGGCCGGGGACTTCCTCGGGGACAATTCTGGAACCGGTGGCAATGACCAGGTAGTCGTAAGGGAAGGACCTTCCGCTCTGCGCCGTGACCGTCTGACTCTCGGTGTCGATCTTCACGGCAGGGTCGACGTAGAGGTTGATCAGCGGGTCGAGGAGCCCGCGTTGATCCCGGATAATCTCATCGTCCTGCATCCGGCCAAAGGCGACGTAGAGAAAACCCGGCTGATAGACATGTTTCTCCGAAGCGCTGAGCATGTTGACGGTGACCTCTCCGCTGCGCAACTCGGTCCGCAAACCCCGGGCCAGCAGGTTGGCGACAATCGTCCCGCCTGTCCCCCCTCCGATAATAACGATACGCTTTCCCATGCGATGCCTCCTCTCTGACGGCGTTTCCGACCCACCGTCCATTCAGGCCACACGCTTCATTCAGATCCGGCTCCTTCTGCGATTCTCTCCCCGGGCCGGCCCCGGAATCCGCAAGATGGAGCCCCCTTTATGAGATCATCTATTTAACTTTCTTCACCACGATGCTCCAGAATCCATCCTTTTCTTCGGCGCCGAGATACTCCTGCCCCACTTTGTGGATCCACTCCGGAATGTCTTTGGCGGACCCTTGGTCGGACGAGAGGACTTCGATCACCGTACCGACCGGTTCGCTCTTCATCATGCGGATCAGTTCCATCAGCGGTCCAGGACAGTAGGAATCCCGTGCATCCACACTCTTGTCAATGGTCAGATTCATTTCGCGGCCTCCTTTCGACTACAGGTCTAAAGATTGATAATATTATACCCTTCTGCGTCCACGAGAAACTTCGTCATCCCTGCGACTTCGTCGAAGACGTCCTCCTCAAGGTCCGCCTCCGTCATACCGAGTACCTCCATCGCCATGGGACAGGCATAGATCTTTGCCGCACCGAACTCCCGTGCCTGCCGGAAGAGATCGAGATAGGGGGGAACCTTCTTCGCTTGCAGGACCTTTGAAAAATCCGCCCCGGAGAAACGTTCTTCGTCACCAATCCCCTTCCGGAACTTCCGAATCGCCCCCATAGAGACGAAGAGCAGGACCTCAATCCCGGACACGGCCGCCACCGAGGCAATCATGCCGGCAAGCTGAACCTTTACATAGTCCTCGGATGAGAGGATGATTGCGATCTTTCTTCCCTCTGCCGTCATAAGCCCTCCTTACGCAACCCCTGGAATCTTTCCATCCTTTGCCTTCCTCCCTGTTAAAAAGCAAAGGAGATGCCAAATATTCACAAATATGAATATTTTCGATAACCCGATGATTTGACGTCTTTTTTTTGATTAGTTTGAAAGGAATTTCAACAAGCGGGACGCCCTCGATTTGCAGAAATGAGAATTGAGGCGAAATTCCGGTCGCAAAATTGAGAAGGGAAGAGATGAAGACAAAATTCTTTTGTGGGGGATTATTCTTTCTGTTCCAGTTTCCTGTAGAGCGTCGCCAGACTGATCCCAAGTCGTTCCGCCGCTTTCTGCTTGTCGCAGCCGGACCGTTCAAGAACCCCTTCAATATGCATCCTTTCGTAAACCCGGAGTGCGCTTTTTAGATTTTCTCTGGAGAGGGTCTCGGAGCGGCGATCCCCCTCCAGGAGATTCGGCGGCAGGTCTTCCGGTTGCAGCGTGGGAGGCGTCCCGAGAATCATGCTTCGTTCCATGACATTTTCCAGTTCCCGGATATTGCCTTTCCACCGGTACCCGGACAGAACCCGCAGAACCTCCGGGGAGACATCCCGGAACCGGCGGTTCATTTCAAGATTGTACTTCCGAATAAAATGATTGACCAACAGAGGGAGATCATCGATCCGCTCCCGCAATGGAGGGACCTTGATCTCTACAATATTGAGCCGATAGTAAAGATCCTCCCGGAAGGTCCCGGCATTCATCCGCTCCTGAAGATCCTGATGGGTCGCTGCGATGAGACGGATATCAACCTTGACTCGTTCCGTCCCTCCCACAGGCAGGATCTCCTTTTCTTCAATAGCCCGAAGGAGCTTGGTCTGGAGCCCAACGGAAAGGTCCCCTATCTCATCGAGAAACAGGGTCCCCTCGTTAGCGACCTCAAAGAGCCCCTTCCTGTCTTCCTGCGCATCGGTGAAGGCCCCCTTGCGATAGCCGAAAAGCATGGAATCAAGGAGGGTCGCAGGAATGGCACAACAATTGACGGGAATGAACCGTTTCGCCCGCCGGTCACTCCTGTTGTGAATAGCCCGGGCCACTAATTCCTTGCCGGTCCCGCTCTCCCCCGTAATCAGGACAGTCCCCTTGGAAGAGGCCACCCTTTTGATCAATTCCAGCATCTCCCGAACCGGTTGAGACTGCCCGATAATATCGGAGAAATCGTATCGGCCTGCGACCTCTTCCCGAAGGAGCCGGTTATCCTCGGTCAGGTCGGTGAGTTGAAACAGCTTTTTGATCCGGAAGACGACGTCATCCAGGAGAAAAGGTTTGATGATGTAATCCACCGCACCCTGCCGCAGGGCCTCCACCGCCGTATCGACGGAAGCATAGGCCGTCATCATGACCACCGGCGTGCCGGGCCGGGAGGTCTTAATCCGTCGGAGCAGATCAATCCCGTTTATGCCGGGCATCCGAATGTCGCAGATGACGGCATCGAAAGCAATGCGATCGAAGAGTGTCGAGGCCTCATCTCCGTCGGCCGCCGTCACCGGGCTGTATCCTTCCTCGGCAAGAACCGACGACAGGGATTCCCGGATGGTTGTCTCATCATCAACGATAAGAATTTTCTTTGACATCTTCCCTCACTCCTGTCGACTGCAACTCAATTCCAGGGGAAGGAAAACCCGGAAGGTACTCCCTTTCCCCGGACAACTTTCAACTTCAATTCTACCACCGAGACTTTCCATAACACCGTAGCTGATAAAGAGTCCCAGCCCCGTGCCGCGTCCCACGTCCTTGGTGGTGAAAAAGGGCTCAAAGATCTTCGGCACAATCTCGGGAGGGATCCCCGTTCCCGTATCTGAAATTTCGATGACGACCCATTCCCCGGCCCGGCAAGTCTCTAACGTCAGGGTTCCCTCTCCCTCCATAGCATCGGCGGCATTGATCATCAGGTTCATCAAGACCTGCAACAGGGAATCACGCACCAGTTCCAGCGGGGGGAGCTTAGGATCAAAGTCGGTGACGATCCGAAGCCCGGCGGCCGTCTGGTTGTACTTTAGAAAAGCCAGCGCATTCTCCAGGACCTCCCGCAGATTCACCCGCTCCGTCCCTTTCCGGGCGGGCCGGGAAAAATCGACCAACTCCCGTACGATCCCTGAAATCCGGTTGATATGGGTCAGGATCGATGCCAGCCTTTCTTCGTTCCCGGGATCATCGATCCTGCGCCGGATCAATTGAACCAGCGTGGAGATCGAGGCAAGTGGATTCCCCACCTCATGCGCAATCCCCGAAGCCAGAAGCCCCAAGGCGGCCATCTTCTCCTGGTGAACAAGTTGAGCCTGGGATTCCCGGAGCTGAAGCGTCGCTTCCCGTACCCGTCTCTCAAGTCTCCGTTCGGCTTCCAGAATCTGTTCCATTTTCCGGTCCAGACTGAACATCATATCATTGAAGAGTTCCCCCATCTTGTCGGTGGGATTCTTCGTCGCCGCCTGAAAAACTTCACATTGCCGACAATCCTCTAATGGGTGAACCCGATTATGAGAGGGGGACTTCCCACAGTAGGTCCCGGCAATCTGCCAGCAACGGAGATTGGCGGACTGATAGGCAGGACAATCCTGTCGGAAGCACCGGGTCATCTCCCAACACCGAAGGAGACGGGGATTTTCGAAGCGGGTCTTAAAATCCCGGCTCTGTTCCGCCTCAAAAAAGAGGCGGCCCAATTCCGTGGTCAGCCGTTCGAACTCCGTCTTGCAATCCTTCAGTTCCTTCAGCTCCGCCCGCAGATTACGGACGTTCTCTTCTCCTGCCATGGCATTCCAACCCCTCCATCCCCAGTAAAGACAATACACAATATACCCCATCCAGGGCGGAGCTGACAATTCCCCCGGCATAGCCGGCCCCCTCCCCTAAAGGATAGAGACCTCTCACCGTCACTGAGGCGTAATCCTTTCCCCGGACAAGCCGTACCGGAGAAGAGGTCCGGGTCTCCACACCGATCAGGATTCCGTCCTCGGAGATAAAACCGGGAATTTTCTTCCCCCAGACCCGCAGCGCCCCCTTGAGCCCCGTCGTCACAAAATCGGGCAACACTGCGTGGAGGTCACAGGAGTAGACCCCCGGCCGGTAGGTCGTTTCCGGAAGACTGGACGAAACAGTCCGCCTCAGAAAATCAGTAACCCGCTGTGCCGGTGCGGAGTAATTCTCTCCCCCCGCTCGAAAGGCCGCCTCCTCCCACTTTCTCAGAAAGGCAAGACCTGCGAGAGGCCCCCGGCCCGAAAAGTCCTCCCTGCGAACCGATACCACCAGACCGCTGTCGGCATAGCCGCTTGCCCGGCCAAAACGGCTCATGCCGTTGGTGACGATCCGACCCGGCTGAGAATTAGCTGCAATCACCTGCCCGCCGGGACACATGCAGAAGGTATAGACCCCGCGATCCTGTTTACGATCCCGGTAGGTTAAACGATAACGGGAGGGACCGAGCCTCGGATGACCCGCCCACCGGCCATATTGAACCCGGTCGAGCCTCCCCTGGGGATGTTCAATCCGGACTCCGACGGCCAAGGGCTTTTGTTCCATCGCGACGCCGGCCCGCTCCAGAACGGCATAGGTGTCTTCCGCCCCATGGCCTGTTGCCAAAACGAGCCGGTCCGTTTCAATTTTTTCCCCGTTCTCCAACCCAAGACCACACAACCGGCCATTCTTCACAAGAATTCCGGTCATCCGGCTTCCAAAACGGACTTCGCCCCCGAGAGACTCAATCTCTTTTCGCAGGGCAACAATCACGCCCCGAAGCCGGTCGGTCCCAATATGAGGATAGGCCTCGTAGAGAATTTCCGAAGGTGCCCCGGCTTTTACAAATTCGGAGAGAAGCCAGGGAATCATCGCCGACCGTTTTCCCGTGGTCAGTTTTCCGTCGGAGAAGGTCCCGGCCCCTCCCTCTCCGAAACAGACGTTGCTCTCGGACCGGAACACCCCCTTCGACCAGAAGGTGGAGACATCCCGGACCCGTTCCTGCATGGGACGTCCCCGTTCAAGAACGATCGGCTCCGCCCCCGCCCGGGCCAGGAGAAGGGCGGCGAAGATCCCGGCGGGACCAAAGCCGACGACGACCGGCCTTTTATAAAAACTTTTCTTGTGAAGTACGAAAGGCGGCCCCGGAGGCATCACGATTTCGGCCGAAATACCTTCTTTTTCTCTGATGATCTTGAGGAGTTCTTCTTCCCCATCCGCGGAAATTTCAACCGTATAGAGAATGCGAACATCGTGACGTGCATCAATGGAACGTTTCAGAATGTGGAGGGAACGGATCCGGCCGGAGGGAATGTGGAGAAGGTCGGCCAGCACATCTTTCAAATCCCTGCGATCTTCGTCAGGAGTGAGCCGAATTTCTCGAATTGAAAAAGGCATGATGATTCATAAAAAGGGGAGCCCCCGGCTTTTTGGGGGTCCCCCTTTTTATTCAGGTTCCCATATTCCAGGAGGAGAGGTACTTCTGCTGCTCCTCCGTCAGTTCGTCTATGGAGATTCCCATGGTGCTGAGCTTCAGGGAGGCGACCCAGCTGTCGATCTTCTTGGGAACCTCGTAGACCTTCCTCCCAAGCTTCCCCTTTTCCTGTACGGCATATTCGGAGGCGAGCGCCTGGGTGGCGAAGCTCATGTCCATGACACAGGCGGGATGCCCCTCGGCGGCGGAGAGATTGATCAGGCGCCCTTCGGCCAGTACGTAGATCTTCCGCCCGTCCTCCAGGATATGCTCGTCGACGAAGTTGCGTACATCCTTCCGGACCGACTTGGAGATGTTATTGAGGGCCACGAGATCGAGTTCGACGTCGAAGTGACCCGAGTTACAGACCATGCAGCCGTCCTTCATGACCCTGAAATGTTCTTCCCGTACGACGTGTATGTCGCCGGTCAGGGTGCAGATCAGGTCGGCAATCCGGGCCGCCTCGATCATCGGCATGACCCGGAATCCGTCCATGGCCGCCTCGATCGCCTTGACCGGATCGACCTCGGTGACGATGACGTTCGCACCCATCCCCCGGGCACGGTCGGCAAACCCCCGTCCGCACCAGCCGTAACCGGCGGCAACCACGGTCTTGCCGGCAAGGAGTATGTCGGTCGCCCGGATGATCCCGTCGAGGGTCGACTGCCCCGTGCCGTACCGGTTGTCGAAGAGGTGCTTGGTGTCGGCGTCGTTGACGGCGATCACCGGAAAGAGAAGGGCGTCGTCCTTTTCCATCGCCTTCAACCGGATCACACCGGTGGTGGTCTCCTCCATGCTGCACACGATCTGCCCGGCCAGCTCCGGATGGTCTGCATGGATGGTCGAGACCAGGTCGGCCCCGTCGTCCATTGTTATGTTGGGACCGTGCTTGACGGCCGCCTGGATATGGCTGTAGAAGGTGTCCCGGTCCTCCCCCTTGACCGCAAATACGGGAATCCCGTAATCCCGAACGAGGGAGGCCGCCACATCGTCCTGTGTGGAAAGGGGGTTGCTGGCACAGAGAAGGACGTCGGCGCCGCCCGCCTTCAGCGTCCGGACCAGATTCGCCGTCTCCGCCGTCACATGGAGGCAGGCGGAAATCTTCAGTCCTTGGAAGGGGAGTTCCTGCTCAAAACGGGCCCGGACCTCCTTCAGGACCGGCATGTCCTGATCGGCCCACTCGATTCGCCGTCTCCCTTCGTCGGCAAGTTCCGGCGCCGCAATATCACATTTGGTCGTTGTTTCCGTTGCCATCGGTTCTTCCTTTCCTCTGTTTGTTTACACCATGAAGGACATGAAGATCATAAAGAAAAATCAAATCAAGTTATTACCGACCGTTCGCTATGCTCACTCAAGACGCAGAGTGCGTAAAGGAGGACAGGGGAAATTCTTTGTTTTTTCTCTGCGTCCTCCGCGACTCTGCGGTGAGATCATGTCTTTCTTATCTTTTGTGATTTGTTTTGCCTTCTCTGTGACCTCCGTGTGCTGGTGAATGCTTTTGCTTTTGATCTTGAACTTAGCCTCTTTGTGCCTTTGCCTTTGCCTCTTCGCTTTCTCAGAGTCCCGCTGCCGACTTGAGCTCTTCTGCCATGTCGGTCTTTTCCCAGGTGAATCCCGGTCCCTTCTTCCAGTGGATCCCCTCCGGGCTTCGCCCGAAATGGCCGTAGGCGGCGGTCGCCCGATAGATCGGACGCTTCAAATCAAGTTTTTTAATGATCGCCGCCGGCCGCATGTCGAAAATCTCCCGGATAATCTCGATGATCCGTTGATAAGGAATCTTCTCCGTTCCGAAGGAGTCCACGTGGACCGAGACCGGCTGGGCCACACCGATGGCATAGGCAAGCTGTACCTCGCACTTGTCGGCGATCCCCGCAGCCACGACGTTCTTGGCGATATACCGGGCCATGTAGGCACCGGAGCGATCGACTTTGGTCGGGTCCTTGCCGGAGAAACAGCCGCCGCCGTGGCTTCCCACGCCGCCATAGGTGTCGACGATGATCTTCCGCCCGGTAAGGCCGCAATCCCCCATGGGGCCGCCCACGACGAAGCGTCCCGTGGGATTGATATGATAGATCACCTTCTCTTCGTCCAGGAGGTTCGCCGGGATGACCGGCTTGACGACCTGCTCAATCAGGTCCTCACGGATCTGCCTGAGGGTTACGTCGGGACTGTGCTGGGTAGAAAGGACAATCGTATGAACCCGTTTCGGGGTACCGTTCTCGTACTCAATGGTTACCTGCGACTTACCGTCGGGCCGGAGGTAATCCAGAACGTCCTCCTTCCGGACATCGGAGAGCCGCTGCGTCAGTTTGTGGGCCAAGCTGATCGGAAGCGGCATCAACTCCTTCGTCTCGTTCGTGGCATACCCGAACATGAGACCCTGGTCCCCGGCCCCCTGTTCCTCATGCAGCCCAATCCCCTCGCTCACCCCCTGGGAAATGTCGGGCGACTGCTCGTCGATGGAGGTGATGACGGCGCAGGTCTCATAATCAAAGCCGTATTTGGCGCGGGTATAGCCCAACCCCTTGATCGTCTTGCGCACGACTCTTGGAATGTCGACGTAACAGTCCGTCGTGATCTCGCCGGAGACCATGGCCAGTCCCGTCGTCACCAACGTCTCGCAGGCAACACGGCCGTTCGGATCCCGATTCAGAATCTCATCGAGAATGGAATCGGAGATCTGGTCAGCTACCTTGTCGGGGTGACCCTCCGTTACCGACTCCGAGGTGAATAGATATTTTTCCGGCATGGATCCTTCCTTTCTCCAGGGTTTGAAACGATTAGAACTTCAGTAACGAATATACAGGATAACCATTGAGCTTCTCCCGCCCCTTCAGGAATTCCAGTTCTACCAGAAAGGCACATTCCACGATATTTCCATCCAGCTGCTTTACCAGATCAATGGAGGCCCTGACCGTCCCCCCCGTCGCGATCAGGTCATCGGCGATGAGGACATTCTGACCCGGAGAAATCGCATCTTCATGAATCTCCAACTGGTCCGTGCCGTACTCCAACTCGTAGATCGTCTTGTGCGTCTTGTAGGGAAGCTTTCCCGGTTTCCGGACCAGGATCACCCCGGCACCGAGACGGTAGGCCAACGCCGCCCCGATCACAAATCCTCGGGACTCGATCCCGACGACAAGATCAATATCCCGATCCATATAGCGGTTTGCAAGGGTATCGATGGCGCGGGCGAAAGCCCGTTTATCGGACAACAGGGTCGTGATGTCCTTAAAGATGATCCCCTTCTTGGGAAAGTCGGGGACATCCCGGATCAGTTTTTTGAGTCGTTCCATGAAAAGCTCCTATCTTTTAAAAAGTCCTATTCGTAAAGTGGCCTGTCTGCGTGCGGAGACACGCACAGGCAAGCATTTGAGGGCGGCAGGGCAGCCCCCCCGGTGCGTCACAGTATTTACGAACAAGACGACCCCTTACAGAATCTCGTCTAAAATCAGAGATTCCCTGGTGATAATATAGCGGAGTTTCTTGAGGGCTGAAGACTCAATCTGCCGTATCCGCTCCCTCGTTACGCCGAACTCCTCGCCGATCTTCTCAAGGGTCATCGGATCCCCATCCTCGAGTCCGAAGCGGAGGATCACCACGTTTTTCTCGTTCTCCGTTAATTTTTCCAGCCAGACGGAGATCATCTCGTGCCGCTTGATCCCTTCCACAATATCATCGGGCGAAAGAATGGAGGTATCTTCAATGACATCCTTGAGAGAATTCTCCTGCTTTTCGCCGATCGGCATATCGAGAGACTGTGTCGAGCGGACAACCTGCATTACCTCTTTGATCTTTTCAACGGTCGTATCCATCACCTCCGCCATCTCATCCACGGTAGGCTCCCGGCCCTTGACCTGGATCTGCTCCCGCAGAACCCGGACCAACCGGTTGATCTTCTCGTCCACATGAATGGGCAAGCGAATCGTCCGAGTCTGGTTCACGATGGAACGTTCGATCGCCTGGCGAATCCACCAGGAAGCATAGGTACTGAATTTGAATCCTTTTTTGTACTGAAACCGTTCCACCGCCTTGATCAACCCGATATTCCCCTCTTCGATCAGATCCAGGAAGGGAAGTCCCCGGTTCATGTACCGTTTGGCAATGCTGACAACGAGTCGAAGGTTGGATTCAATCATCTTCTCCCGTGCCGATGCGTCATTTTTCTCCACGCGCTTGGCCAGGGCGACTTCTTCTTCCGGGGTCAGAAGAGGGATGGCACTGATTTCACGAAGGTAGATCTTGATCGTGTCCAGAGAAGCGGAAATCGCCTTCTGCTTCTTCGGCGATTTCTTGCCGGCCTTCGCCTTCATAACATCCGGAGACGCCTCAGCGTCTTCTCCTTTTGCATTCTGCACCAATGCAGACCTCCATTACGCCGGAATATATGATCACCAAGACCGCCATGGCGGGGAAACCGAGTCAATTTTACTCCATCGTAAAGAGTGGTCGGGGCGAGAGGATTTGAACCTCCGACCCCTGCGTCCCGAACGCAGTGCTCTACCAGACTGAGCCACGCCCCGATCCGGAAGTCTGCTCAGGCCTCATCCTTTTGCGATACGGCCCGGGAAGACATCTTCTTTACAACGTAGAAACCTCCTATGAGGAGGATGACAAACAGAATCGAGAGGAGATTAAAATATTTCTCGATAAATCCGGTGATATAATCCCCGAAAAGAACGATCATGCCGGCAACCAGGAAGAACCTGGCCCCGCGGCTTATGAATGATACTAAAACGAATTTCAGAAAGTCAATATAAAAAACCCCTGCCGAGAGGGTGAAGATCTTGTAGGGGATGGGGGTAAACCCGGCAATTCCAATGGCCCAGGCCTCATATTTTTCGAAATAGTCATGTACCATACGGATTTTCCCCGCCGAAACAAATCGGTTCAGAAGGGGACGGCCGCCCTTCTGCCCGAGGAAATAGCCGAAGACCCCGCCGGCCGCCGACCCCACCGTACAGAGAAGAGCGTAATAGAGGGCCTGACTGGGGGCGTTGAGCGACATGGCGATCAGGAGAATATCCGGGGGAAGGGGAAAGAAAGAGGACTCGGCAAAGGCAAGAAAAAAGAGCGCCACCAGAGCATTATCGGTTTGTGCCCAGGAAACAATCCAGGTTTGCAATTCATGAATCCAGGGCATCATTCCTCTTTCCCCGGCGGGAAGGGCTTTTCTCCCAACCGTATCTTCCGACGAGTTTAACAAACCGGCAGGGATCGAGTTCGATCCGATCCATCCCGGAAGAACGTTTGATCACTTTGATCAGACGCTGGGAGCCGTCGACCTCCAGGGGGATGATCATCTTCCCTCCCACACGGAGCTGCCGAACCAGATGTTCCGGAATCCGGGGAGACCCGGCGGAGACCACAACAACATCAAAGGGAGCCTGATCCGGCCAGCCGTAGGTCCCATCCCCGATCCGAATCGCCACATTGGAAAGCCCAAGGCGGTCAAGGCGCGGCCAGACCTGATTCCCCAAAGGACGGATCCGTTCCATGGCAAAGATCCGTTCCGCAAGATGCGCCAGGATGGCCGTCTGATACCCGGAGCCGGAGCCGATCTCCAGAACCTTTTCGTTCCCCTGCAATTCCAGCGCCTGTGCGACATAGGCAACCGTGGAAGGCTGGGAGATCGTTTGCCCGTACCCGATGGGAAGTGCAACATCCTCATAGGCCCGAAGCGCCAGCGCCTCATCGACGAACCGGTGACGAGGCACACGGCGGAAAGCGGAGAGAACCCGGACGTCTTCGATCCCCGCTGCGGGAAGGATCTCGTCCACCAGCCGTTTCAGGGCAATCCCGGGATTCCTGTATTGGACCATGACGACCTTTCCGACGGCAACAATCGCTCAATCGCCCTCAAAGAGGATGCTTTCCATCTTCTCGAAGACCTCATAATGGGTCAGATCAAGATGCAGGGGAGTCACGGAGATGCCGTTTTCAGCAATGGCCTCATAATCGGAATGCCCCTTCCCCCCGGAAATAATCTCCTCCCCACCGATCCAGTAGTAGGCACGCCCTCTCGGGTCCTTCTTTTCCACCACCGGGTCCTTGAAGGTCCGCCGCCCCATGGAGGTAATCCGGATTCCCGAGAGCTGCTCCGCCGGCAGACTGGGAACATTCATGTTCAAGAAGGTATCGGCAGGCAGTCCGTGATCTGCGATCTTCCGGGCCAGCCGCAAAGCGGCCTTCGCTGCCTCCCCGTACCGGAAATGCCCCTCACCGACGACGGAGACTGCCATCGAGGGAATCCCGAGCAAGGCCCCTTCCATCGCCGCCGCAACCGTGCCGGAATAGGTGATGTTATCGCCCAGATTGGCTCCCCGGTTGATCCCGGAAATCAGGAGGTCCGGTTTTCCCGGCAGGATCGTATTCACCGCCAAGGTCACACAATCGGTCGGTGTTCCGTTCACGCTGTAAACATCTTCCCCCAGTTCATGGACCCGCAGTGGTTTGTGGAGGGTCAGGGCATGGCCCACGGCGCTTCGTTCCCGGTCCGGCGCCACCACAACGACGCGCCCCAACACGTGCAGCGTTTCTGCCAACGCCCTCAACCCCGGAGCGGAAACCCCGTCATCATTGGAAAGCAGAATCAGCAAGAAAACCTCGATCGGACCGAGTCGCCGATCAAAATGAAAAAAGCCCCGGAAGGGCTCTCGTTCATTCAGCCGGCAATGAATTCACGGACGTGATACGGAAAATCAACAAATTCCATTCGTTCGGGAAAATTGGTCGGGGCGAGAGGATTTGAACCTCCGACCACCTGAACCCCATTCAGGTACGCTACCAGACTGCGCTACGCCCCGCTTGCACGTACAGAAAAATTCAGTCGCAACCTTTGATCCAACAAGAAGAAATCTTACTGAGTCCGTCGTTTGATGTCAAGGCTTTTCTCCCGCCACAACGATCGGCATGCAGCAAACAAAAGCTTTTTCGGGGGAGGGGGGGAGTTATCGATCATAGACAAACAATACAAATCGGTTGACAGCACATATATAAAGTTAAATCGCAAAGCCCTCCATTTCCTGCTGAACATCCGCTTCAACCCCTTAGAAAAGAGCCTCTTCAAAGGAATCCGTAAACTGCCTCCGGGAACGATCCTCCGTTTCCAGCGGTCTTCCCTGCGGCAGCAACGATATTGGAGTCTTCCCGACTCCGTCGATTCCTCGATCCACCGCCCGGAAGACTGCATCGAAGAAACCAAAATGGGGCTTCACTTTCGACCCCTATTACCAATTCCAGAAAGACCTGCGAAAAACGGAAATAAGAGAATTAACCCCGGAACGGATTCGGGAGCAGGGGATCTTCAACCATTCATCGAACAAATCCTGACACATCCCCCGCACCGCTGGATGCGCTGGCACTATTTTCTCCTCTGACTGATTCTGGGAATCAAACCGAACGACTCATTCCATACTGCACCGGCCCTCCTCTCGGCAAAAAACCAGCATTCGCCCGTACCGGGTCTGTACCCGGGGATCAACCCTCTTGCGGCAATGCGGCGAAGATGTTTACGAAGACTGTTCGCCTGAGAATAAATATCCCGAACAAGGATGAGAAAACGTGCATCGGGAAAGATCCCACGGAGATAACCGATTTTGTTCATCAGGTGGGTCGATTTGTTCAGGATTAAAGAAGAACTCGCCCCACTTCAGGACGGTTTCATTCCCGTAGCGGATCTTCCGGTAGCCGCGATAGACAAACTGCATAGGATAATCCGTCTACAATAAAACAGATCAAACGCCCGCCGTACCCGGTCACAAACCTCTACGGCATCGGAGGCACTTCCCGACGGACAGCAGGCTACCGTCCCGCAGGGCACACAGCCGACCTCGGTCCAGAAGCGGTTCATCTCGGAGCCGACCACCTGGATCCGCCGGTTCGCCGAAAAGAGGTTGCGGAAGAAGATCGTCCCCGAGCGCATTACTCCGAGAAGAAAAAGATTGGCCGGTGACCTCATGCTTCCTCCTTACCTCCGGATCCGACGGACCCATGCAACGCGTGAGAGGAAGAAAGCCGGACGAAATACTCCCTTATTCCCAAGAAGACATATCCGGCAAGGCCATAGAGAGCAAGTGCCACGGGATAGACAAGCCATGAAGGGAACCGGCCTGAAAGGAACGATGAGATAACCGCAAGCAACAGCGCGAAAAAAGGCAACAGACACAAACGAACCGCACGGATACGGATCTCCTCCGCCTTACGCATGGCAAATACCCAGAGGAGGAAAACGGCAACGCCCGTCACCGAGGTCCCTGCGGCAATCCCTGAAAGGCCGAAGGGCGAGACCAGGGCAAGGCTGGCCGTGATATTGATTAGAAGACGGATGGGTGAAAGCTTCATCACGATATCGGGCCGCCCCATGCTAACAAAAACCGACCCGACCGCCCCCACCCCTCCGCGCAGAACCAAACCGACCGCCAGGATCCCGAACGGGACGAAGGCCTGCTGGAAAAGGGGCTTTCCCGGATAAAGAACGGCAATAAGGGGATGAAATCCCCACCAGAGGACCAGGGCTGTTCCGGCAAGAAGAAAGAGCGTGATCCCGATGGTGTTCCGTATGAAGTTCGTCAAGGCATCTCTGCGATCCGCAAGGTAAAGCTCGGTAATCACCGGCCCGGTCACCTTGATCAGGGCGGTCGGGAGAAGAGTCAGTCCCTGCGTAAAGAGAAAGGCCACGCTCAAGATGCCGACCGGACCGGTCCCGAGAAAATAGCCCCCCAGGAGAAAGGCGATTCGTCCATCCAGTTCCAGGAAAAACCGGCTGAGCAGAATCCGCCGCCCATAGGACATCAGATGCTTGAACGGTTTACGGAGTCCGCTGAGAGTGAACTTGGCATAAATCTTTCCGGCCCAGGCAAGGAGCACAAAGAGAAGCCCCTCGGAGACGACCAGGGCCGCAGCGGCGGCGACCAGCGTACGACGGACCATAACAAGAAGAAGGGTCACCCCCACGATCAGGATCACGCGCCAGCTCTCCCCGATGGCAAAGTTGCGTATCCGGCGCAACCCGCGTATACGGGCCAGGATCATCTTGTTGACGGCAAAGAGGGGGATCCCGGCCACTGAGATCCCGATCAGGACGGAAAGTCGCGGAGTCCTGAGAATGCCGGCCAGGGAATCCCGGAACACAAGGAGAAGTAGGCAGACAGCGAGGCTTCCTGCAAGCGACAGAATTAGAGCGGACGACAAATAGCGTCGCTCCAGCTCCGGGAGGAACCTGTGTTCCGTGGCAAACTTGGTCACTGCCCCCGGCAGGCCGAGACTCGCTAATGTCCCGGCCGCGAGGTAGACCGTCATAAAGAGTGTATAGACGCCCAGTCCACCGCTTCCGAAAAGGTTCCCGATAAGAACATTCAGCCCGACCCCGGCGAGAGCGATCACCGTCGTGCTGCCAAGGACCCAGAAGGCCTCCCCCGCGATCCCCCGGAGCGGATCCTGCACCCTCCTTTTCATTCCACTCCTTTCCTTCCCGATTCACCCTCATATGGGAAACTGCTGGCGTCCTCTGAAGGAAAAGAACTCTCCCGCCACAAGGTCACGCTCTCTTCAAAGGTCGAGGCAATTCGGACCTTCCGGGAGATCCGCCGGAGGAATTTTTCCCAGCCGATCAGGGCTTGGTCGGTAGAAAAGTTCATGATATGAGCCATATAGTTGTGCGGCTGTACCACCGGACGTCTGTGCAGCAAATAACAAAGAAACCGGGACCGGGACAGGACCGCAAGGCACATACGGAACCATACACTCCTCCCTGGAGATTCGTAACTTGCCGGAATCAGGAGACCAAGCCGGGGGAGAATCACCAACTGGTCGGAGTCTTGCGGATAGACCCTCCAGGGACGAAAGATCTCACGGAACCCTCCGGACGCAGGCAAGCCGGTTTCACTTAAAGGACGCTTCAACCAGAGTATGGAGGTCAGGAAACAGCACCTTCTCTCCGCGTAGAGCCGATCCGTGACGCCCGGTTTCCATCCGTGCCCCGGTGCGACGAAGATTTTCGGGAACCGCCACCCCAGCCTGCGATAGATCCGTCCACTCCACTCGATCTGCCGCTCCTGTTCGGCCACAGGCCGAACGGAAGCCGTCCGATAATCGTGGAATTCGACATACCGTCGCCCCATTGATGGCTGTAGCCGTGATCCGCAACCAGAATGTGGCGGGTATTCCTTTCGAGAAAATCAATCAATCTGCGGGAATCGGCATATTACAAATAACGTAACGGCCAAGCGCCAGGGACTCGAAAACCATTCGGGGCATGCCGTCATGATAATTAATGCGCAACAGCCCCTTGACCTTTCTCAGGACAAGACGGATATCTTCGACATAACCTAAAAAACGGAGATTGGGAGGAAGCCCTTTCGGATCCGCACCACGTCCGACAACATCGATCCTGAGATCCGGAGAATCTTCGGCCAACCGGCAGAGGGTCTTCCAACCATAAAAGTCCCGGGTATCGGAGCTGGCATGAAAACCGATATACGCAAGCAGGCTCCACTCCTCCGGAAGAGGGACCTCTTCAACCGGAATATGATTCAGTACCGGTAGGTATTCGGCTTCAACACCTGCGGATTTAAGTTCATCAACCAGATGGTGGGCACACGCCGTATGGCGGGCCACAAAGGCGGAGACATAAGATATGAATGTTCGAGAAAAATGTATGGCCACCCGTGCAAACAAAACCAAAAATCCCCGAACACCGCTTATTGCTCCCGCTACGGCGGGAATGTCACGCTCCGCACCGATATCCCGAAGAGGAGGACGGTACCTGACGGTCACCTTCAGAACGTCTCCTCCGGTCCACTGGAGAAGGACCGGCTTACCCAGACAACAAGCAATCGGCGAAAAAGAAGGATACGAGTATTTGAGGGTGAATGACAATAGACGAGATCCGCCTGCTTCATCCGGCGAATGACTTGCAAGATATGCTTCGGTCGGAAAGGACGGTCATAGGAATCAATTTCCATGGCCGTCAGGCGTCTCAGCAAGGAAAAGGCAGGGTGGACCTTGCAGGACGCCAAGACAACCACCCGCAAGGAAACATCCTTTTCAGTCATCGCAGCCTGATGCGTCATCGTTCAGAACACCTTGCGCGGGAATCAGACCTGGAATGGAAATCATGCACAAAAGACGGTTGCGAACAATCCCCATCCTCGGTCCGACACAGAAAAATTCATCCGCTCCGATCTCCTCCAAAACAACATCCTCCACTCTCTTTTGCGTGGGTACAGTCTACCTGTATCTCGGAAGCCATGTCAACTTTTTCCATTTATTACTTGGGATTCCGACCGTTTGCTCCGTGATTCTCCTTGATTCAGCATGGCTGATCTGTTAGGGTAAATCCGTTTGGAGGCTTAAATTCACTGAAAGGAACTGTTTGTCATGATCCATCTTCTGATCTCCGTCGCCGCAGGGGCGGTGATTTTCTGCCTGCTCTATTTCTTTCATGTTCTTGCCTGGGGATGGGCGCTGCCGATCGCCCTGGTCGTTATGATGGGAGTCAATTATCTCCTGGGACGCCGGCTCAGTAAAGCCATTGCCGAACTCATGGAGGGGGTCGGACGGGACCTGAAAACCGGGAAGATGGACCGGGCGATCCGAACCCTGGAAGGGGGATTGAAATACGGTCGTTACCAGTTCTTTGTCACCTCTCAGCTGAAAGCCCAGATCGGTGTTATTCATTACATCAAGAAAGACTTCAACACCGCCTTTCCCTTTCTGAAGAAGGCCTTTGCCCGGCACTGGATCGCCCAGGGAATGCTCGCCGCGATCTATATGCGGCGGAAAGACAAGGAACGAATGATCAAAACCTTCCAGCGGGCCGTACGATACAATCCCAAGGAGGGGCTTCTCTGGAATCTCTATGCCTTCTGCCTGCTTCGCACGGGAGACCGGGCCGAGGCGATCCAGGTCTTGATCAAGGGGTCGAAGAAGCACCCCAGCGATGAACAGATTCGGAAGAACCTGATTCATCTGCAAAACAATAAAAAGATGAAAATGAAAAGCTATGGCGAGATGTGGATCCAGTTTCACCTGGAGAAGATGCCCGGCAACCTGGGCCGGCGCCCCTCCTACCCCGTCTCCCGGAGACGGCGCATGGCTCGCCGTTGATTCCCGGTTCCCCGCACTACTCCTCGGCCTCCTCTTCCCATTCCGGCTCATCCGGGAACATCGACTGCATTCGTTCTTTTGTCCACTCCTCAATCTCCCGGGCGGTCGCGAGGTTGAGAATCTCTCTGGCCAGTTTTCGGGAATCCTTCAGGGTCACCTGCCGGAGGATACGCTTGACCCGTGGAACGGCAACCGGGTTCATACTGAAGGTCTGAAGCCCCAGTCCTAAAAGAGCCGCTGCATAGAGAGGATCTCCGGCCACCTCGCCGCACATCGCCGCCGGAATATTTGCCTCCCGGGCAACCGTCATGACATGCTTGATCATTCGGATAATCGCCGGATGCAAAGGTTCATAAAGGTAGGCGACGTGCTCGTTGACTCGGTCAATGGCCAGGGAATACTGGATCAGATCATTGGTCCCGATGCTGACGAAATCAACCTCGTTGACGATCAGATCGATGGCAATCGCTGCGGATGGAACCTCGATCATCACGCCCAGGGGAATTTCCTCTTGAAAGAGTACCCCCTCTCTCCGAAGATCCTCCAATACCCCGTAGTAGATCTCCTTGGCCATCCGCAGTTCCCGGAGACCTGAAATCATAGGGAACATGATCTTCAGATTCCCGTAAATTCCGGCCCGTGCCAGTGCACGAAGCTGTGTCCTGAAGATGTCCGGGTGTTCCAGGCAAAAACGGATTGCACGTAATCCCATGGCAGGATTGCTCTCTCCGGGGTAAGGAATGTGCCGCGCCAGTTTGTCCCCGCCCAGGTCCAGGGTTCGAATGATCACCGTCTCCGGATAGATGATCTCCAGGGCACTCTTGTAGGCCTGGAACTGGTCTTCCTCGCCCGGAAGTTCCGTGCGGTTGAGATAGAGAAATTCCGTCCGGAAAAGTCCCACGCCGTCGGCACCGTGTTCCAAAACTCCGCAAACATCTTCGGGGGTCTCAATATTCGCCGCCAGGCGGATTTTATGCCCATCCAGGGTCTCCGCCGGCAACGGGGACAGCTTCTGCAGTTCCTTTTCAAAATAGATATAGCGACGCTGCTTTTCCAGATACCGATTAAAGGTTTTGCTGTCCGGATTGACGATCACGGTCCCGCTGTTGCCGTTTAAGATCAGGGGATCACCGGTTTGAACCCGGGCCGTAAAATGGACCATGCCGACCACGGCCGGAATTTCCAGCGAGCGGGCCATAATCACCGTGTGACTCGTTTTACCTCCCAGATCGGTTACAAACCCTTTGACATGCTTCCGGTCCATTTGCATGGTATCCGCCGGCGTCAGATCATGGGCCACCACAATCACATCTTCGTTCAGGCCGGCAAGACTGTGCTGCTCACGGCCGGAGAGATTACGCAGGATTCGTTCCCCCACATGGATCATGTCGGATTTCCGTTCCTTCAGATAATCGTCTTCAATCCCGTTAAAAACCGTCAGGAACTGATCCAGAACTTTTTTCAAGGCGCCATCCGCGGCGATCTCCTCCCGACGGATCACATCTCGGACCCCGTCGATCAGGAGAGTGTCCTGAAGCATCAGGATATGACTTTCAAGAATATAGGCATGAGAAGCGCCGACACGGTTGCTGAACTGTTTTTTTACGGACTGAAGCTGTTCCACCGAGATTGAAAGGGCCTGATCAAACCGCCGGATCTCTTCGTCCACTCGGTCCGGTGGAATCGACTGGACTTCCGCCTTGACCATTTCCCGGTTCAGCACATAGGCCTTCCCAATCACGATCCCGGGCGAGACCCCCATCCCTTTGAATTTCATCTATTCTTCTCCAAACTTCTCATTGACCAGCCGGACCAGGTTCTCCAGCGCTTCCGCCTCATCCGGACCGGAGACCCGAACCGTCAACTCCGTCCCCTGGGCGGCAGCCAGCATCATGATGCCCATAATGCTTTTCCCGTTCACTTCGGTGCTCCCCCGAATCACAACAATTTCCGACTCAAAGCCGTTGGCCGTTTGTACGAACATGGCAGCGGAACGGGCGTGCATCCCCAACTTGTTCTGAATCGTTACATTGGCCGCCTTCAAACTTTCACTCCCCACGCCTTTCTATCACCATACACGGCACAACCGGGGATCCCTTGCGGATATGCTAAAAGGTGATCCATCCCATGTGTGTCAAAAAAAGGGACAACAAAAAGAGAAAAACGACCCGCACCGAAAGGGGGACCCCCCTTCGCTCCCCAAGCCAGGCACCGGCGATCACAACGAGCAAAAAACCACACAATCCAAAATAGGCAAAAGACCGCATGGGCAAGGCCTGTATCCCCCAGAGAGGAAGAAAGGCCCCCACGGCAAATAATGTCAGGGCATTCATCCAGTAGATCTTCTTCTGAAGTTCCAGGCGCTTCAGATATTGCAATAAATTCAGACCGGAACCATAACCATTGACGATGCCCGACACCCGCAACCAGAGCGTCACGCTGTTGTAGAACAACAGAAAAAAAAGAGGCGCCATGGTTTCCGAAAACATCGCCGTCAGAACTGCCGACAATCCGGCGAGCGGACGCAGCGTCCCCCAGACGAAGGAATCCCCCAAAGCACCGAGGGCACCGGTCAGATCCTCCCGGAAAAGATCTATCTGCTCCACAGAGACATGCCCCTCCGCCCGTTCCATTTCAAGGCGGAGCGTTCCTCCCGCAATCATCCCGGCAAAATAAGGATTGGTGTTAAAATATCGCAGATAACGCCGGGAGACTTCTCCATCGTCTACCCCTCTCGGCAGAAAAGGCACCAGCATATAGGCAAACCCGATCCCCTGAAAATTTTCATAGTTCCAGGCCGCCTGCAGAAAGAAACTCCGTACCACCAGCTGGGTCCCTTGCACGAAAGAAAGCGATCTCTTCTTCACCACCGTTTCTCCATCATAGACTTCCTTCGCCCTTTCAGAAAGGTAATTCCCAACGCCGCCGCCATCAGAACCGCCGGTACAAATCCCGGGACCTCACCCAGAATCCAGAAAAGGAGAAAAGCCATAAGCCCACCTGCGGTACAAAACATCCATCCCCGGGACAAGTCTTTCCGGACGACCAGAGACCCGATCCCGATCGCGGGGAGAAGAAAAAAGAACAACCGCAACCCTCCCGGCAGGGTTTCCGGCAAAGCCGTATAGGCCTTCCACAGCAGGGAAGAGAAAAAACCGGTGACCAACAGGGTCAGCAGGAAATAATAAAGAAAAAAAAGGCCGATCCCCGCCCACGTTGAGCGTCGTACACCCTGCCCCAGCGATGGAGCCGCCTTTGCCATGTGGATCAAGCGTGCATTCTTTCTCCGAAGCCACCGGTCCAGAAAACCGATGGGGTATAAGAGAAGCCCCACCCACAAAAAGACCCACGCCGGCCACGCCATATCGATACCGGGGCCGGCGCCCCACACAGACAGCGAGATCCCGGTCGTCAGAATGGCCGACAGGGTCGCATTCTTCGGAACGTGCCCCCCCACGGGAAGACCACGGAACCAGAAGAGTTCCAGGACCACACCGATCTGCATACCGTCATGAAAATCCCCCAGAAGCCACCCGACCAAGGGTGCAGCCACAATCGGCTGGGAAATCATGAACTGCCCGAAGGCCAGGCGATCCAGCCCGATCACCCCGCCTGCCAATGAAACCCGCAAAAGATCCCCGAACAAGAGTTCCTCCGCCTTCCCACCGATAATCCGAATCGTAGAAACTCTCCGAATTTCAGAGCAGGCTTTTCAGATTAACCGACTGTTCCGCAGGAACCGTCCGCACTTCCACCCGGATCCCCGAATCGAGAATCGCCTGCAGTTCCATCAGATCGTCCTGGGAGGCATTGATGCCCTGTCCCAGAAACTGCGTTTTCCCCATCGAATGGAGACCACCCAAATTGACTTCCTTCAATGGAAGACCGCAGGAGATCGCCTTCCTCACATCCCGGGGATGACGGAAAAGGAGGATCCCCCGATATGATGAAAATTCTCCGGCAAGGCACCGATCAACCGCCTCCCGCACCGGCAGAACCTCCGTACGCACACCGTAGGGGACCACCATCTCCATGAGACTGCACTGAAAGGCGTTTTCTGCCGCAGCATCGTCGGCAACCACCACCAGATCCGGATGAACGTAATGAAACCAGCCTTCGACCACCTGCCCATGAATCAGACGATCATCGATTCGACAAAGTACGATACCCATTATTTTCTTCCCGGGAGCCGGGACATTTCCGGCTCAGTCCATGAGCAGCTGCATCAGGACCTCAGTCCCTGCTGCTCCTTCAGAAGTTCACTGGCCACAATGATCCCCCGTTTGCCGGCCTCTTCGAGGAGACCGCACAATTCCAGCAGGGGCCCATCCTTTCGCATCGTCACCCCTTTGATCAGCATCGGGAGATTCACGCCCGTCATCACCTCCACGGGAATCTCCGGGCTGTCCAGAAAGGAAAGGCCGATATTGGAAGGGGTGCCACCGAACATATCGGTCATCAGAATCACGCCACTGCCCTGATTCACTTCCCCTATGGCTGAGGCAATCTCTTCCCGCGCGACCTCCACCGATTTATTAAAATCCACGGAGACGGTTTTCACACCCGTCTGTTTGCCCAGCATCCCCTCCATGCATTTGTATAACTCCGTACCGAGGTTTCCATGAGTCACGATGACCAGACCGACCATCTCTCTTTTCTCCTTTCGACTGAAAACACACAAGACTGCATTCCGGAATTCACAATCCGGTTCACACATACCATAACACGAAGAATCAGGCCCTTGGTGGTCCTGTTCGCAAATACCGTGACGCACCGAGAGGGTTGCAGGGTAGTCTCGTCAAGACGCGCGACTGAGGCGTACCCCTGTGGTACGGTGCAGGGAGCACAGCGAAGACAAGGCCGCCCTGCGGCACTCAAATGCCACCGTATTCACAAATAGGGGGCCACTTAGCCGCGTTCAATATCCCTGTACCATACGGCAACCCGACAGGAACCTGCTTCCAGATGGGACCGGACGGCATCCGTAATCACCACCGAACGGTGCCGCCCGCCGGTACAGCCGATTCCCAGGGTCAGGTAGGATTTCCCTTCCCGCACATACTGCGGAATCAGGTAATCGAGAAAATCATAGAGCCGCTTCAGATATTCCCGGGTCCGGCTCTGCTCCAGGACATAACGGACCACGTCGGGGTCCCGGCCGGTTCGGCTGCGCAGATGTTCTTCAAAGTAGGGGTTCGGCAAAAACCGGACATCGAGCACCATATCCGCGTCGTGTGCAATCCCGTATTTAAAACCGAAGGCGACCAGCGTAATCGACAGATTGTCATGATACAACGAGGTCTCAAAATGTTCCCGCAGGAGGTTGCGCAGATCATGAATCGAATAGTCCGACGTATCGATTACGATATCGGCACTTTCCTTGACGTCGGCCAGCATCTCCCGTTCCAGAACCAGCCCCTCCCGGACCGAAGATTCCGCCAGGGGATGTTTCCTCCGTGTTTCATTGAACCGCCGGATCAACACCTCCCGGGAGGCCTCTAAAAAAAGGATACGATAGTTCACGCCCCGCTTCCGGATGGCCTCCAACACCTCACGGTACCGCTTAAGAAAACGTTTCTCCCGGATATCAACGACCAGAGCAACCTTGTCGATCTCGCTGCCCCGTTGTCCACACAATTCCAGAAATTTCGGAATCAGATCCAGGGGCAGATTGTCGACACAGAAAAACCCCATATCTTCGAACTGTCCGATGGTCGTACTCTTTCCGGACCCCGAAATACCACTGATAATCACCAGGCTAAGCGTCTGTTTCTTCATGCTGACGGGAAATCCTCTTCATCAGCCGTTCTTCAAAACGGCGGGCGGAGAAATGACCGGCCGATTTCAGAAGATGGTTCCGGGCCGCCACTTCTATGATCAACGCCATGTTTCGTCCGGGCCGGACCGGCATCTGCAAAAAAGGTTTCGGGACATCCATAATCCTGTAGGCCCGCTCATCGAGCCCCAGTCGTTCGACATTGTCTCCGGGGGCCCACTCCATCAGTTCCACCACCAACTCGATTTCCTTTTCATGCTGTATGGACGAAACCCCATAGAGGTCCTTGATGTTAATCACCCCGAGGCCCCGGATTTCCATGTGCCGCCGGGTCATCTCCGGGCTTTTCCCCATCAGGGTTTCCGGTCCGTTCTTCCAGATGGTTACGGCATCATCCGCAACCAGGCGATGTCCCCGGTCGATCAGGTCAAGGGCACACTCACTCTTGCCGATCCCGCTCTTGCCGAGGATCAAAATACCGACACCGTAAACATCGACCAGGACCCCCGGTCTTGTCAGGTGCCGCGCCAGGGCCTTCTCCAGGTACGAAGTCACCTGTTGAATACAATGCGAGCTGAAATGGGGGGTCAGGAGCAGAGGAATATTTCGGTCCTCGCAGACCGCAACCAGTTCTTCCGGAATTTCCAATCCCTTGGTCACGATACAACAGGGGAGCGGGGATTGACTGAACTTGAGCAGGTTCTCTTTGCGGTCGGCGGGTGAAAGCCTGAAGAGGTAGGAGATCTCCGTCTCCCCGATAATCTGGATCTTGGCGGTATCGATATGCGCCGTATAGCCCGTCAGGGCCATACTCGACTTCTGGATACGGGGCTTCCGGATCGGGTTTCGCTTCCCTTCTCTGCCGGCGATCCACTCCAGATCCAGCTTGGATCGGTTGGCCTCAAAGAGATCCTCCACCGAAATCTCACATTTGAATCCTTCATGATCGGAACGCATGGAACCCCCCTGCCTTTCAGGCTACAGTCGAGCCAGGGCCGTTGACGACTCTCCGGGGATCGTTTCTGAAAAGAACGGACGGAACAAAAAATGACGGAGGCGGAAAAAGGATTTTAGGATCCGTATTTCTCATCTTCCTCGCAGATCAATTGATAAAGTTCCTTGGCGGAGCCGGCCTCCAGAAGGCGATCCCGAAACTCCCTGTTTTTCAAGACACGGGAAATTCGCGCCAAGGCCTTCAAGTGGTCTCCCGGTGAATCTTCCGGGGCAATAAGGACGAAAAAAATATGAACCGGTTTCCCGTCCATGGCATCAAAGTCTACCCCCTTGTGAGAGATGCCGCAAGCCAGAACCAGACGGTCCATGTTTTTCAATTTGCCGTGGGGAATGGCAATCCCTTCGCCGATTCCGGTACTCCCCAGAGCTTCCCGTGCCAGGATCACCTCTAAAAAACCGTTTTGATCCCGGATTTTTTCCCGGGAATCAAGCAAGGCGGCAAATTCGTTTAAAACCTCTCGTTTATTTTCTCCCTGAAGATCGGGCAGGACCAGTTCCAGATCCAGAATATCCGTCAGTCTCATACTTGACCTCTTATTATTTTCTCTATTACCTGCGCCACCCCGATCCACTGCTGCCGGGTTCTCCGGATGTTCCCGCTCCCTTACTCGTACACCGGTTCAATCAACCCGAGATTCCCATCCTTCCTGCGATAGAGCACATTAACCTCTTCCGACGTTGAGTCCGTATAAACAATAAAATCCTTATCCAGCAGATCCATCTGCAGCGCCGCTTCATCCACGGACATCGGTTTCACGGCATATTTCCGTGACCGAATGATCCGGGGTTTGGAAGGATTAAAACCTTGTTCCAGCTCTTCCCCTTCCGCTCCTGCGGCCGGATCCTGAATCAAGGCCTCATCCGGCAGCCCGCTCTTCCCTTTTCCGTCCCAATGCTTTGATTTGAAGCGTTTAAACTGTTTCCCAACGCTCTCGATCGAACGATCCACCGACTGGTACATATCTTTGGTTTCTTCCTTGGACTGCAGCAGATGACCTCCCACATTACAGGAAACCTCCGCAATGTGTCGATATTTTTCCACACAGAGAGTTACCTGGACTTCCGCTTCTTTGTGAAAATGACGTTGCAGTTTTTTTAATTCCTTCTCAATATGCGATCGCAGGCCGTCGGTCAACTCCATATGTCTTGCAGTAATGTTCAATTGCATAGTCTTTCCCCTTTCTCGTCATCCCCTCGGTGTCCGGGAAACAGAGTCGAGACGAATGTTCGGTCCACCCAATTGATTTGAGTCGAATCGGATCGATTCAGAAAAGACCCCTTTCGAATCGTGGGTCATCGTTGCAGTGATACAAAAAACAGCCAAATTACCGGATCATTCTTCTTCTTTCCGTTGTGGAAAGAATATTCTGCTCGATACGATATTTCGTGACCGTTCTCCGGGCAATATCTATCCCCTGCTTTTGAAGAATCTCAACAATCTTCTGGTCACTGAGCGGTTTCTTCCGATCTTCCTCCATGATAATCTTGCGAATCTGTTCCTGAACACTGATCGACGAAACCGTCCCATCCTCCGTACGAAGGCCGCTGCAAAAGAAATATTTCAGCTCGAAGATCCCGTGGGGCGTATGGACATATTTGTTGGTCGTCACCCGGCTGATCGTGGACTCATGCATATTGATGTCCTCCGCTACATCCCGCAGCACCATCGGCTTCAAACGCGAAGGTCCCTTCTCAAAAAAATCCCGCTGAAATTTCAGGATGCTTTCCATGGTCCGGTAGATGGTCTTCTGCCGCTGTTCAATACTCCGAATCAACCAGAGGGCGGACTTGAACTTCCCCTCTACATATTCCGCCGTGGACCGATTCATCTGGTTCTTATTTTTCAACATCCGACGATAAAAGGAAGAGACTCTGAGGCGCGGCAAGCCATCATCGTTCAGGAGAATGAGAAAATCATTTTCATCGCGGACCACATAAATGTCCGGGATAATATAGACCGGGTCCTCCCCGCCGAACGAGCGGCCCGGTTTGGGTTCAAGGTTCTCAATGACCCGGGATGCCGTGTCGACATCCTCCAGCGTTACCTCCAGTTTTCGGGCAATGGCGGCATAATCCTTTTTCTGCAACCATGGAAGATAATCCTTGATCATGGCTTCCACCAGCGGCAGATCGGCATCCAGTTGCCGGACCTGAAGAAGTAGACACTCCTGTAGATCTCTGGCACCTACACCGACGGGATCCAGACTCTGGACAAGGTCCAGCGCCCGTGCAATGGTCTCCGCTTCCGCCCCCGTCATCGTCTCCAACTCCGTCTCGCTCACGCGCAGATAGCCGTCCCCATCCAGATTACCGATGATGTTTTCCGCGATCATCTTCTCTTCATCGCTTATGTGGGAGAGGTTCAATTGCCAAAGAAGGTGCTCACTCAAACTGGGTTTACGGGAAAGGGTATTCTCGTAGGAAGGGGTCTCACCATTGTCGGAATAGGGCTCATAGGCCTCGTAACCGGACCCCATGGAATCCTTCAGGTAGTGCTGCCAGTCAAAATCTTCCTCTTTTCGCTCCGGTTTACCGTCCTCTTCCGATTCTTTGTTGAGCGTGGCCCCTTTTTCCTCTTCCGTTAATTCCTGTGCTTCTTCTTCCAGGACCGGGTTTTCCACCAGTTCCTGATGGATACTCTGGATCAATTCCAATTTCGAGAGCTGGAGGAGCTTGATCGCCTGCTGAAGTTGGGGGGTCATCACCAGCTTCTGAGTCAGTTTCAGGTTGAGTCTCGTGTCTAATTGCATAGGGGTCTGAGTTCCTCTCTTATGATCCAGCGTAAGACAGTCATGTCGAGACTGACCGGTCAAGCAATTTCAAAGTTTTTTCCAAGGTACTGATTCCGTACCACCGGATCTTTCGTTACTTTTTCGGGAGGGCCACTTACCTGAATTTCACCTTTGATCATTATATACAACCTGTCGGCAATTTTCAACATTTCTCTCGCATTATGGTCCGTAATCAGAAGGCCAATCCCTTTTTCTTTCAATCGTTTAATCATCTCTTCGATCTCTCCCACAGCAATGGGGTCAATCCCGGCAAAGGGCTCGTCGAGGAGGATGAAGGAGGGAGAAATCACCAGGGCCCGGGCAATCTCCACCCTTCTCCGCTCCCCGCCCGACAAGGTAAACCCCTTCTGTTTCCGAAGGTGGGCAATCCCGAAATCACGCAGCAAAGATTCCAGACGGTCCTTTTTCTCACCGGTCGAAAGATGCATGTTCTCCAGGATCGCCTTCAGATTCTGCTCTACCGTCAACTTCTGAAAGATCGACGCCTCCTGCGGAAGGTAACTGATCCCTTTTCGGGCACGCTGCACCATCGGATACCGGGTAATCTCTTCCTCCCCCAGAAAGACTCGTCCCCGGTCCGAACGAATCAGCCCCACCATCATGTAGAAGGTGGTCGTTTTCCCGGCCCCGTTCGGCCCGAGAAGGCCGACGATCTCACCGGGAGCGATCGTAAGATTTACATCCCGGACGGCCTCGCTTCCATGATAACGCTTGAGCAACCCTTCGGCAAGCAGCACCGGACCGGCAGGGTTCCCGACGGCATGCATCATTTCCCGGCCCCTTCTTCCCCGGTCTTTTTTCCTTTCCCCGGATAAAAGAGAAATTTCGGCCGTTCCACCGTATTGCCCTCCACCTCCGTCCGGTCTTCATTCAGGTAGATCCTGATCACCGGCCCGATCAGGGTATTGTCACCATCGTAGACCTTGGCGTTCCCCGTCAATACCAGGATCTCCCCTTCTTCCAGATACTCCGCCCGATCCGCCACGGAAGAGCGCGTCCCGCTGATCACTTTCACATGTCCCGTCGCCACCACCCGTTTCAGATCCTTCCCTTTGTTCTCCGGATAAGTTTCCACCTTGTCTGCATAAAGAATCATCTCTCCCCGTACGACCTTGACATGGTCCAGAAAGGTAATAATTCCCGACTCGAAGTTGCCTTCCATTCTCTCCGAGGTAATGATAATGGGAAGGTCCTTTCCGGGGGGTTGCCCCGCAGCGATCACGGGAAGGAGAAGGGAGAGGCACAAAACCACCGCACACTTCAACCGCCCTGCTCTGAACCGAATTCTTCTTCCATTCATCCTTGCCACTCCTTGCCGGAACCGGGTCCGGGCAGGATCACCATCCGGACATGTCCCTCCACTTCCAGCTTTTTTCGATCCGGCCAGTATCGTATCCGGTCGCCCCGAACCTGATCACAAGCCGTCTTCAGCCGAACCGGTTGATCCGAAGAGAGGAGACCTTTCCCCGCCTCCCAGACCAGTTGCTTGGCATAAAGAGTATACCCGGAATCGCTTTGCACCGTAACATCACCGCGTAAAACAACACGCTGTTTTTTCTCCCAATAGTCCCCTTTGCGTCCCGCCATGCGCAGCACATCTCCCTTCTCCAGCAACACCTCGATTTTCACCTGGTCCATATGGACCCGGGAATCCTTCAGGAACCGCTCCGCCCGGTCCGCCCGAATCTCCCACTTCCGCTCCCCTTGTTCCCGCTCGGTAAAATGAAATTTTCGAAAGGAGACCTCCGCCCGCTTTTCAACCCGTTGCCGGAATCCTTCTACACCCTTTTCCCGGCCTTTCCCGGGAATCATCCGGAAAAACAGGATGAGAAGAAAGAGGATCGCTACCAGAAGAAAAAGAGAGTATTTTGTCTTTTTCACTGCAATAACAGGCATTTATGACCTCAAGATGGCCTGAGTATAACACAGATCAGGGGTGCTCACAACCGAATCTCACGGCAATTTCCCAACCCCGGGACCCGCGATCAGAAGGATCCTGATTTTTCGCAATATCGCCCGGGCCTCCGAACCGGAGAGCTTTTCTTCCGGGTTAAAATTCCCCGCTCCATCGAGATCCATGATCCCCATGGCAAGGAGCCTTCGCACGACCGGATAGAGAAGATGTCCCTTCGGCAGATCCAGCGGCCCTCTGCCGCTCTCCGGCAGCGGGCTTGCTTCCACCCCGCCCTGTTCAAGGAGCGCATCAAAAATTCCGGCCGCATCCCCCCGCGTCACGGGGAGATCCGGCTGGAAGCGATGACCGGCCTGAGCGGACATCCACCCCAAACGGACCACCTGGATGATCTCCTTTCTCGCCCAGTGGTTCGACACATCAACAACGATTTTCTCTCCTGACCGTTCGGGAAGACTGCCGGCAGGAATCTCCATCAACATCAGGACGGCCAGTCCCGCCCGGGTAAGGGTCCGCACCTTCTTCAAGGGCGTCAGTTCCGGAGGAAGCGAGACCGGCCGGAGGATCCCCTCCATGGGCAGCGATCCTTTCATCGGCCCTGTCCCGGGAAGACATCCACAAAACATGAGGAGGAAACAAATCCGGAGGAAAAAAGAAATGTAAAAAGAACGCTGTCCTTGATGCTCCATGTCGTGCAACCCCGCCGTGCCGTCGGTCAGTCAATCGATTCTGTTTTCCTGACCGAAGGAAACTGGGATCGATCGGTATGAGGAAGAAAGAGGGCGGCACTAAGCAGACTCATGAACTCCCCTTCCACATTTAACTCCACATAGGTAATCCTCCGGCAGATTTCGTCCAGTTCCTCCCGCCGGGCGTTGGACAGAAGGGTCAGGCAGGCCCCGGTCACGGAACTGTTTTTCAATGGTCGATAGCGTTCGAGGGGGATGTCGGGCAGCATCCCGATATTCCGGGCGGACTCCGGATCGATATACCCCCCGAAGGTCCCCGCCACATGGAAATGCTCGAGATCCCCGAAGGAGACCCCGGCATATCGGGTGATCACCGTCAACGCCGTATACATGGCCCCCTTGGTCCGGAGCAGGTTGTTGATATCGAGTTCCGTCAGAAGGATCTCCTCCCCACACCCCGTCGCTTCCGCCGGGACAACCCGGTAGGCCTTCACTCCATCCTTTTCCACGACAAATGGCCCCTCCGACGCAAACTTTCCCCGTTCGTCGATAACACCTGTCCGAAAAAGCTCGGCCATCAGGTCGATCAGCCCCGATCCGCAGATCCCCACGGGCGGGACGTCTCCAATCACCGTACAGCGGGACTCTCCGCTCTCCCCATCGATTCGGACGGACTCAATGGCCCCGTCGGCGGCACGCATCCCGCACCGGACCACTCCCCCCTCCAGGGCCGGCCCGGCGGCACCGGCGGCCACCATCAGCCACTCCCGGTTTCCCAGGACGATCTCGGCGTTCGTTCCCACATCAACGAGGATCGATACCGATTCCGCCCGGTGCATCCCCGAGACCAGGATCCCGGCGATCACATCCCCGCCGACGTAGCTCCCCACGTTCGGAAGAGAGTAAAGAAGAGCCTTTGAATTTCCGGTCAGTCCGACCGTGCGTGCGGGATAGATATCGGGCCGGTTCACCACGGGAAGATAGGGCTCGCGGCAGATTCGGAGCGGGGAGAGACCGAGCAGGAGGTGAATCATGGTGGTATTGCCGGCAACGGCGTAGGCGTAGATGTGCCGGGAATCGATGCCGTGCCGGTCACAGAGGGCGCCGATCTCCCGGTTCATGGCATCGATAACCACCTGCTGAAGCTCCCGCAGTCCTTCCGGCCGCCGGCAGTGGTGGATCCGGCTTAAGATATCCTCCCCGAAACGGACCTGTGGATTTTCCTCCGCCCATTCCTCCAGCACGCGTCCTCCGGTCAGATCGATCAGGGAATAGACAATATTGGTCGACCCGAGGTCAACGGCCACACCGAAGTTCTCCCGGCTCCGGTCACCGGGCTCCACATCGAGGAGTTCCCAGTCGGTGCGGCAACGTCCCACGGTCAGGGTCAGGGCGTACCCCTGCGTATGGAGCAGATCGGAAATCTTTTCCGCCAGGGGAAGAGAGACAACGGGGCGGGAAAATTCGCCGGTCCGTTCCAATGTGTCCAGCACCCGGTCGACATCACCCCGGTTGTCGCCGAGGACCGGGGTAGGAATCTTCAGCGGGACCTTCCGAACCAGGGGATCGAGATCCTCCGATGGAAGGAGGGGGCTTGCATCATGCAGGTTGCGCTCTTTCATCATGGACTCTCGGTAACATTCAGAGGAAGGGCCTCTCAGGAACTTTCATAGACCACCCTTCCCATCTCTTCCACATCGTACCCCCCCAGGTCATGGATCGTCTTCCGGAAGACAGGATCGTTCCGGAGAATGTCAAGGAGGGCAACAATCGGTTCCAGCTTCAGCAAGTCTTCCGGAATCACAAAATCATAACGTTCCCGAGCCTGGGGGATGAAGTCAAGGTCGAGGGCCCGGGCCGCCGCCAGGATACAGACCCCGGCATCGGCCGTCCCGCCGGCCACGGCGGAGGCCACTCCCATATGGGTATACTCCTCCCGGTCGTATCCCCTGATGCTCAAGGGATCGATCCCCAGCCGTTTCAGATGAGAATCCGTCAGCAGACGCGTCCCCGATCCCTTCTGGCGATTGACAAAAACAACCTCCCCGCGGGTCAGGTCCGGGAATCCCCGAATCCCCTTTGGATTGCCCTTCGGCACACAGAGCCCCTGCCGGCGGAAGACCAGATTCACCAGGATCACCGGGGTCCCGGAAAGAAACCTTTTTACGAAGGGGACGTTGTACTCGCCGCTCTTTTCATCGAGGAGATGGGTGCCGGCAAGATGAGCCTCCCCCCGTTTGACCGCCATCAGCCCCCCCATGCTGCCCACATGTGCCGAGGAGAAGGTCATTTCCGGATGGGCCTTCTTCAGCAGATTCGCCAGGATATCAAGAGAGTTGTCGTGGCTCCCGATGCAGACGAGGGTCCGGTCGATCTCCGAAGGGGAGCGGAACAACCGGACGTCAACGGCCTCCCCGGCGGCGATTCCCTCACTCCCGCCCGGAATCCGGATCACCCCATCGGCCCGCACGAGGGACATGAGCATCCCGGCCCCCCGTTCCACGGGGGTGACAATTCTCTTTTCTCTGACCCGGCCGACCTTGACCCGGACAAACTCCTCCGGCCCGAGGGTGGAGGAGACCTGCCGGGCAAGGACGGCTGTCAGGGTTTCCGGCGGGGAAGGGGCGAGCCCCTGCCACCGGAGGATCAGCGGTTTCAGGAAAAGGTCCATCGTCAGAACGGCAGAGACGGGATAACCGGGAATCCCGACCACGGGTTTGCCGTTCACCCGGGCAAGAATCACCGGTTTGCCGGGCTTGATATTCACCCCCTGTACAAAGACCTCCCCGATTTCACGGAGGACATGGACCGTATAATCCTCCCGCCCGGCAGAGGAGCCGGCATTCACAACGACCAGGTCCGCTTTCTCCAGAGAACGGAGAAGGGCCGTCCGGATCGCCTTCGGATCATCCCGGACGATCTCCTGCCGCAAAGGAATCCCCCCCCATTCGCGAAGCATCCCGCAGAGAATGCGGGAATTGAATTCGGTGATTTCTCCCTCCCGGGGGGTTGCCCCGGGCTGGATCAGTTCATTCCCCGTGGGAAGTACGGCAACCACGGGACGGCGGCGTACCCGAACCTCCCCGACTCCACCGGCCAGCATAGCCCCCAAGTCGGCGGGGCGGATGGGATGGTTTTCCGGCAGGATCAGTTCCGTAGCGACAATGTCTTCGCCGGTTCTCCGGACGTGCTGATAGGGCGTGGCCGGAGCGAGAATCTCGATCTCCCCTTCCCCGCAGCGATCGACCTCCTCGATCATGATCACTGCGTCCATCCTTTCCGGAAGGGGATCCCCCGTATCGACAAAAACGGCCTGCCGCCCCACCTGCAAGCGGACGGGACGCGTCTCGGAGGCACCCTGGGTATCGGCAAAACGGACGGCCACACCGTCCATGGCGGCACTATGATAGGTCGGAGAAGACCGAAAGGCCGTCACCGCCTCCGCCGTGATCCTTCCCAGGGAACGATCCACAGGAAGGGTTTCACCCTGCAAAGGAACGTTGATACCGGCCGCATCGAGTCCTTCCTGCCACAGCCGGAGGGCATCCTTTAAAGAGGTACTGTCCGGATAGACCTGCCGTTTCACTTCAATGACACTCCTCGCATGTTCAGGGTCCAGGTTGCTTCTCTTTACGAAGGGAAAAGCCGGACGATCACCGACTCCCCTTTTTCCAGACCCGCTTTTTCTTCCGGGATCACCACGGTTCCCGCTGCCGCAACAAGAGTGGAGATCAGACCCGACTTCCCCAGGATCGGGCGGGCCGTGACTTCCTCTCCCTCCCTCTTCAGAGCAACACGCAGGTAGTCCTCCCGCCCCGGCCGGGAGGAAACACTCCGGGTCAGCGTCGCGATAACCGTCCTCCCCGACCGGTCGGTCCAGTCGGGAGGTTGCTCTCCGGAAAGACTCTGCAGGATCGGTTTCACAAAAAGGTCATAGCCGATCACCACGGCAGCCGGATGTCCCGGCAGCCCGAAAACAGGGCGGCCTTTTACAAGTGCGCAGAGGGTCGGTTTCCCGGGCTTCACCGCCACACCGTGAAAGAGGAGCCCCTCACCGAGGGAGGTGAGGACCTTTTCCGTCAGGTCCCGGGTCCCGACGGAACTCCCGCCGGAGAGAATCACCAGATCACTCCCGGCAACGGCACGATGAACGGCCTCCTCCAGACGATCTTCATCATCAGGGATAACCCCGTACCGGATCGGCCTGGCCCCGGCCTGTTGAAGAAGCGCTGCAAGATGAAAGGAATTGATGTCCCGTACCTGACCCGGATGCGGGGTCTGATCGGGCGGAACAATCTCGTTGCCCGTCGGAATCACGGAAACCGCCGGCCTTCGATAGACAAAGATCTTCGTGACCCCCAGGCCGCAGAGGAGCCCGATATCCTGGGGGCGAATGCGCCGGCCGGACCGAAGAATCTCCTGCCCTTGCCGAACGTCGTCCCCGGTCCGGATCACATTTTCACCCGGTGCCACCGATCGAACCACTTCGACCATCCCGGCATCTACGGATACGGTCTGTTCCAGCATCACCACGGCATCGGCACCTGCCGGCAACATTCCGCCGGTGGCAATCCGCACGGCATCCATTTCCCCCACCGAGATCTCCGGGACCGTTCCCATCGGAATTTCACCGATCACGTTCAGATAGGCGGCCATCGACTCCGAGGCGCCGAAGGTGTCCCGGGCACGCACGGCATACCCGTCCATCGTCGAGCGGGCAAAGGAAGGAAGATCCTCGGGAGAGGACACCGGTCGTCCGAGAATCCGGCCGAGTGCGGCCGGAGTCTCGATCTCTTCCATCGGTGGCACAGGAAAGCAAAAGGTCTCCCGAAGCCGCTGCTGGGCCTCTTGCCGGGAGAGGACCGCAGAACGACCGAGCATGTCTTTGGGGATTTCTGAAGGTTTCATAGGAAAGATTTATATCATATCCGGAACGTCCCTGACAAACTGAACTTCTGAATGGGCTCCGGACACAAAAAAACCGCTGCCCGAAAACCAGGCAGCGGCGGCATAACAAGTTTGACTTCGATTCAGTGCGCTTTTCTCAACTTGTAATGCTGGTGAGTCCCTTTGGCCTTGAACGTAGCAAAATCAAAGGTCTTATAGAACGGACTCTTTTTGTTGTGGCACTTCTTACAGGTCGTCGCATCAGGCAGGATAAACCCCTTGGCCTGAAGGTCGGCCAGTTTGAAGTCCCGGTTGGTCATCATGACCTTCATGTAGCCGGAACCCGGACCGTGACACGCCTCACACTGAACGCCGGGCATATCCGCCTTGCCGTTCGTCGTGTGACACCCCAGGCAGGTTGCGTCGGTGGTATAGTCCTTGGCACCATCAAGACCTGCTGCCTTCTTTTCCTCGGCTTTGACCCCCGGTTTCAGAAGTTCAAAGGCCTGGGCCATCTTGGTTGTTTTCCAGCTCTTGTACTCTTTCCTGTGGCACATCTTGCAACGTTTCACTCCCACATAATTCGCAGCAAAGAGGCTGTTGACTCCCACAAAGGAGAAGACGACCACCATCATGATCAACGTCATTTTTTTCATCGCTGTTTCACCTCCTTTCGCATGGAATTTTATAGCACCTGAAACCCTGCTTAAGAAATTCGCAAAGCTTTATATCACCAAAGACGAGTGAGAGTCAAATATATTCATGTAAATTCTCTTTAATATCATTCCGGGTTTTTTACTCCGGTCGATGTGTTTCCCTCCCGGGAGGACTTGCATCATCGGACCGGACATACTATGATAGACCGGAAAGAGGGGAAGCAGGACTATGTATCGTGAAAAACCGTCCGTCAGTGTTATTATTCCCACATACAACCGCTATTCACTCCTTTGTGAGGCAATATCGTCCGTTATCTCCCAGAATGATCAGGATTTTGAACTGATCATTATAGATGACGGTTCGACCGATGGAACCGGCGACGTGGGGAAAAAATTTCAGGGGAAGCTGCAATACCATTATCAGAAAAGAAGGGGCGTCAGTGCCGCCCGGAATCAGGGGATCCGTCATGCACGGGGGAAGTGGATTTGCTTCCTCGATTCCGACGACCTCTGGCATCCCCGGAAACTGGAAATCCAGCGTTCAATCATGGAGAAGGATCCGTCGATGCAGATCTCTTACACGGAAGAGATCTGGTACCGCCGCGGTCTCCGCGTCAACCCCGGGAAGAAACACGCCAAGCAGACCGGCTGGATTTTCGAACACTGTCTTCCGCTCTGCATCATCAGCCCTTCCTCCGTCATGATCCGGAAGACTCTCTTCCGGGAAATCCCTCCCTTCGACGAAAGTTTTCCAGTCTGCGAAGATTACGACCTCTGGCTCCGGATCTCTCAGCGGTATCCCGTCCATCTAATCCGGGAACCCCTGATCACCAAGCGGAACGGCCATCCCGGACAGCTTTCAGCAAGCGGCTGGGGCTTTGATCGATACCGGGTCAGAAGTATCGCCCGTCTCCTCCGGTCGGGGCGGCTTTCCACATCCCAGAAGAAGGCCGCCCGGATCATCCTCCGGAAGAAATGCACCATTCTTTCTCAAGGATTTCATAAAAGGGGAAAGACGGCGGAAGGAAAATATTATGAACAGCTCTGCAAGACCGCAGAAGATGCGTGAAATGACACATTTCCTGTTGCCATCCTTAATGTGCCGTGCTATGTTTGACGAAGTCGTAAAAAGTCGTTTTCCGGATTCCGTTCATGGTTCGACAGGCTCACCACGAACGGTCCATTAAACTTTCCGAACCACACGAACGGAATTCAATCACTTACGCCGTTCGCCCTGAGCGGGCCTGTCCTGAGCCGGTCGAAGGGCCTCGTGACTTTTTACGACACCATCATGTTTCACTTATTATTTTTCATGGACATTCAGCGAGGTTGTCATTTTCAAAACGATCGATTCCTTTGCTTTCACCAACGACAAAACCACAACCATGGGTATGTTCAACAAACTGAACCGGAGCCTGAAAGTACGCTTCGTCGTCTTTCTTGTACTGATTCTCACCCTTGCTATCGGTGCCTCTTCCTATCTGCACCTTCAGATTCAGTACAATCAGTTGATGGATATTGACCGTGAGAAACTGCGGGACATTGCCGGTGCCGTGGAGCGCAGCATCAAGACTTCCATGGAGGAAGGCAAGAGCCAGAATGTCAAGCAGATTATCGGCGACGTGGGAACCCTGCCGGACATCCTGAAGATTCGGATCTTCTCCAAACGGGGGGTGATCCTGATCTCCAGTATTGAGGGAGAAAAAGGGACCCTGATCGACGAACATGATCTGCAACTTTTGCATAACCGGAAGTTTTCGACCGTCTACGACGCGGAAAACCTCCAACAGCCGGTCTTTTCCATCATCAAACCGATTTACAATCAACCCCGCTGCTTTCGTTGTCATGGCTCCAGTACGAACCAGATCAACGGAGTCCTCGAGGTTGAGGTCTCCATGAAAAAAGTTCGTTACCGCCTGCAGGCCATCCGAAACTTCATGATTACCTCCACCCTCATCACCCTGCTCGTGCTGGTCCTGACGATTCTTTTTCTCCTTTCGCACCTCGTAAACCGGCCGATTCAACGGCTGATCACCACCATGCGGAAGGCACAACAGGGAGACCTGACGGTTCGCGTGGGTCAGGAAGCCACGCTTGAATTTCGCGAACTGGGGTGGAATTTCAACTCCATGATCTCCCGTCTGGAAAAAGCGCTGGCCGACCTGAAGCACCTCCACGAAGAACAGATGGAACGGGTCGACCGCTTTGCGACCATCGGCGAACTGGCGGCCGGCATCGCCCATGAGATCAAAAACCCCATCGCCGGGATCGGGGGAGCCATCCAGATCCTGATGGAAGATTTCCCTCTCCAGGACCCTCGCCGGGAGATCTTTGAAGAGATCCTGAAACAGATCGACCGGATCGACCGGGACGTTAAGGATCTTCTGAGTTATGCCCGGACGGCCAAGCCGACCTTGTCCGAACAGGATATCAATCATGTCATTCATCAGGCCGTCTTTCTGATCCGTGATCGGGCGGCCCAGCAACAGGTCGAAGTTGTTATGGAGCTGGATCAATCTCTCCCCAGGATCGAGGTCGACGGGAAACAGATTCAGCAGGTACTGGTCAACCTGGGATTGAACGGGATCCAGGCCATGCCCGAAGGGGGGCGTCTGCAATTCTCTTCGGCCATGATTGAACGGAGCGGGGGCAGCCGGTTCGTTGAGATCCGGGTTTCTGACACCGGTCAGGGAATCCCCTCCCGGACCATGGCCAAGATTTTCACACCCTTTTTCACCACCCGTCATACCGGCACCGGCTTGGGGCTCCCGATCAGCCAGAAGATCATTCACCAGCATCAGGGAAAGATCGAGGTACGGAGCAACCCGGACGAGGGGACCTGTTTTATCATCCAGCTCCCCCTGTTGAGAACGGACACGAAGGAGTAACCCGGAAGAACGCGATGCGAATCGAGAAACGAACCTCCTTACGTCTTCCTCTCTCCATCCATGTCGCCTACTGGGTCCATCAGCAGGAACGACAAGAGGTTTACCAGGTCGAATCGGTCAATATCGGAGCAGGGGGAATCTTCATCCGGACGGAGCTGCCCCTCGGGATCGGAACTGAAGTCCATTTGGAGTTCACCCTTCCCGGCAGCCGGGAGCCAATCCGGATACAGGGGAAAGTCGTATGGTCCGGTGGAATCTCCACAAAGGGCGCTGACAAAATTCAGGGAAAAGGCATCGAGTTTACTGCCTGTGATGACCGGATTCGGAAACAACTGCTGGATTACATTGAGGCAAACAAAACAGATATAGAGACGGAATAGGAGTTTGTTTAAATGTCAAAAGCGACCATCCTTGTTGTCGATGACGAAAAATTAATCTGCTGGTCCCTGAAAGAGAAACTCGAAAAAGAGAACTACGAAGTCCTGACGGCCGGCTCCGGAGAAGAGGCGATGGAAATTATCAACCAGGCCCAACCCGACCTGATCCTGCAGGACAACAAACTCCCCGGCATCAGCGGCATAGAACTTCTGGAAGAAATCAAGAAGATCCGGGAAGAGTCCCTGGTCATCATGATGACCGCCTACGGCGACGTCAACACCTCAGTGAAGGCGATGAAGTTAGGGGCCTACGATTTCGTGGAAAAGCCCTTTGACATCGACATGATCAAACTGACCATCGCCAAAGCCCTGGAAACAGTCAATCTGAAACAGGAGGTGCAGGTTTACAAAAACCGTGAGAAAGCACAGTACGGAATCGACAATGTCATTGGAAAAACACCGGCCATGCAGAAGGTCTTTGAGATGGTTGGGAAACTCTCCAAGAGTGATGCCACCACCGTTCTGCTCCAGGGAGAGAGCGGAACCGGCAAGGACGTCATTGCCAAGGCCATCCATTATCAAAGCCGCCGGGTGGAAAAACCCTACATGGAGATCAACTGCACCTCTCTGCCGGACACACTGATTGAGAGTGAACTCTTCGGCCATGAGAAAGGGGCCTTCACCGACGCCAAGGCAATGAAAAAGGGACTCTTCGAACTGACCGACGGGGGAACCATCCTTCTCGATGAAATCGGCGACATGCCGATGCCGACGCAGGCCAAGCTGCTTCGCGTGATCGAAAACAAGTCCTTCAAACGGGTCGGCGGTGTAAAAAATATTGTCGTTGATGTTCGAATCATCGCCGCGACGAATAAAGACCTGCATGAGGCGTCCCGCGACGGGACCTTCCGGGCGGATCTCTTCTACCGCCTCAAGGTCTTTCCGATCTATCTGCCTCCTCTGCGGGAACGGAAAGACGATATTCCTCTGCTGGCCCGTCATTTCATCCAGTTCTTCAACCGGGAGTTCAAACGAAAGGTCAAGGGGATTTCCCGGAAAACGGAAGAGCTGATGATGCGTTATGACTGGCCGGGGAATGTACGTGAATTAAAAAATGTGATCGAACGGGCGATCATCCTTGAAAGTTCCGAAATGATCCTCTCGGAACATCTCCCCATGGAGATCACAATGCCTTCACAATCCTCCACACCTAAGGGACTCCCGGTCAAGCTGCCCGCAGAAGGGATTTCCATGTCGGAAGTTGAAATGGAGCTGATCCGACAAGCCCTTGAAACGGCACAGGGAAACCAGGTTCATGCTGCGCGTCTGCTCAAGATGAGTCGGGATACACTACGATACCGCATGAAAAAATATAATCTCCTCTGAAGATGAACAAGCAACCGCCGCACACACATCCCGGATTGTGCATCCTGAATATCCGGTCGGGAACACCCGCACAAGCGCTGAGCCTGCTCCGCGGGGATCGGCTGGTCCGGATCAACGGTTACGAAATCCACGATCCGCTCGACGTCCGTTTTTACGGAAGCGAAGACGTGCTGACCCTGGAATTCGAACGGAACGGGAAGCGTTACAGTCTCTCCGTGGAGAAGGAGATCGACGAAGACCTCGGGCTGGAATTCGAGGCGCCGCCGACCCTGACCTGCAAAAACCACTGTCTCTTCTGTTTTGTCCACCAGATGCCTCGCGGCCTGCGGCATGCTCTCTATCTCAAAGATGACGACTACCGCCTCTCCTTTCTCCACGGGAACTATATCACCCTGACCAATTGCGACGAGGCGGATTACGAACGGATTTTCCGGCAGCGGCTTTCTCCGCTCTACATCTCCGTACATGCCACGAACGATACCGTCCGAAGGAAGATTCTCGGCAATCCCAATGCCCCGCCCATCCTGCCGGCACTGAAGCGCCTGACCGAAGAGGGCATCCGAATCCACGTGCAGGTCGTCCTCTGCCGGGGAATCAACGACGGGAAGGTCCTGGAACGTACCGTCTCCGACCTCGCGGCCTTTTATCCGGAGATACAATCCGTCGCAGTCGTACCGGTCGGACTGACCCGGTTTCGGAAAAACCTCCCGCAGCTTTCTCCACTAACCGCCTCCGATGCGGTGAATCTGTTGTACCTTCTCCACCCTATGCAGGAAAGGTTCCGAAAAACTTTCGGAGAAAGCTGGATCTTCCCTGCCGACGAATTCTACCTGATGGCCGGCCTCCCCTTCCCTCCGCTGGATACCTATGATGATCTTCCACAATTTGAAAACGGTATCGGCATGGTCCCCTTGCTGCAACAAGAGGTCAACGAAACAATCCGGGACCTTCCTTCCGGCCGGGTCAAAAACGAAATCACGATCGGGACCGGCCATCTGGCTTACCCCGTTCTACAGGAACTCCTTGTTGGTGTGTCAAAAAATACCGGAACAACCATCAATCTTCTGGCGATTACAAACCATTTTTTCGGCCCGGCCGTCACCGTCTCCGGTCTGCTCACCGGCTCCGATCTTCTCAAGGGCTTCGCGGACCGGAACCATGGAAAGACGATTTATCTCCCCTCCAACATGCTGGACTCCGGCGGTACACTCTTTCTGGACGGTTTGACCGTAAAAGATGTACAAAAGAAGCTGGATTGCCGACTCCGATTCATCACACCGTCTGCAGAAGGGCTCCTCTCCCCTTTCCGGAAAAGATGAAAAACCGACTTTTTAAAGGAAGACCCACCGTTTCCTTTTAAATCACCTTGACAATTTTGGGCACCCTAACATAGAATTTTAGTATAGGTGGAAGCACATTATCCGCCCCTTGCAAACGCACTTTCCCTGAGGAGATCATTCCGGATGGCTGGAAGACTCGGCGCTCTCCTGATGAACGCGCACCTGATCAGCGAAGACCAGTTACAGCAGGCATTGGCAAAGCAAAAAAAAGAAGGCGGGAGGCTGGGCAGTAATCTCGTCCAGATGGGATTTGTCCAGGAAGACAACCTGATCAGCTTCCTGAGTCAGCAGTATGGCATCCCTTCCGTGGATGTCACGAACTTCGAAATCGATCCCGAAGTCGTCAAGCTCATTCCATCCGAGGTCGCACAAAAATATATGATCATGCCCATCAACCGGACCGGCTCGACCTTGACCATCGCGATGGTCGACCCCTCAAACGTTTTTGCCATCGATGACGTAAAGTTCATGACCGGCTACAATGTCGAACCGGTTGTGGCATCGGAAGGTTCGATCAAACAGGCCATCGATCAATACTACGATTCGGCCGACATGCTGCAGACGGTTATGCAAGACATTCAGGATGAGATCAACATCGATATCATCGAAGATGTCGAAGAAGACCTTGATCTGGGCGAAATCAAACAGGCCGTGGAAGATGCCCCCGTTGTCAAACTGGTGAATTTAATTCTTTCGGAAGCCATAAAGAAGGGTGCCAGCGATATCCATATCGAACCCTATGAAAAGGAGTTCCGGGTCCGCTACCGGATCGACGGGGTCCTCTATGAAACCATGGCACCTCCGAAACGGCTGAAGGACGCCCTCACCTCCCGATTGAAGATCATGGCCGAACTCGATATTGCCGAACGGCGTCTTCCCCAGGACGGACGAATCAAGTTGAAAATGAAAAACAAGGAGGTCGATCTGCGTGTTTCAACCCTGCCGACCCTCTTCGGGGAGAAGGTCGTGATGCGGATCCTGGACAAGAGCAATCTTATGCTCGACATGACCAAACTCGGTTTTGATCCCGAGGCCCTGAAGAAACTGCAGGAAGCGATCTTTTCGCCCTACGGCATGGTCCTCGTCACGGGCCCGACCGGAAGCGGAAAATCGACCACCCTCTATTCCGCCATGGGGCAGATCAACAATCCCGAGATCAACATCATGACGGCGGAGGATCCCGTGGAGTACAACCTCTTCGGCATCAACCAGGTGCAGATGAAAGAGGAAATCGGACTGAACTTTGCCGCGGCACTCCGCTCTTTTCTGCGCCAGGACCCGGACGTCGTCATGGTCGGGGAGATCCGGGATTACGAAACGGCCGAGATCGGCGTCAAGGCCGCCCTCACAGGGCACCTGGTCCTGAGTACCCTGCATACCAACGACGCACCCAGTACGATCAACCGGCTGCTGAACATGGGAATCGAACCCTTCCTGGTGGCCTCTTCGGTCATCCTGATCATGGCCCAGCGCCTGGCCCGCCGGATCTGCCCCGAATGCAAGCAACAGGTGGAGATCCCTGAAAAAACCCTTATTGACATCGGGCTGTCACCGAAACAGGCTGCCGGTATCACCTGTTACCAGGGAACGGGATGCAGCAAATGCAACGATACCGGCTACAAAGGCCGGGTCGGGCTCTATGAAGTCATGCCGGTCGATGAACAGATCCGGGAGTTGATCCTTGAAGGCGCCTCAGCGACGGAGATCAAACATCTCGCCATCAGCAACGGCATGGAATCTCTCCGGATGGCCGCGCTGAAAAAGCTGATGGACGGTCAGACCACGCTGGACGAAGTCCTCCGGGTAACCTTCGGAGACTAACAAACAACCGGATCGAGAGAGCATCGATCGATCCACCCCTTTCCAAGGAGACCGGAATGCCACTGAGCTTACACCAGTTACTCAAAACCATGATCGAAAAAGGTGCCTCGGATCTTCACATCACAACCGGTTCGCCTCCACAAATTCGCATCGACGGAAAACTGGCGCCGATGAACCTCCCCGATTTGGCTCCCGCAGAAACCAAACAGCTCTGCTACAGCGTCTTAACGGACGCACAGAAGCACCGATTTGAGGACCAGAATGAATTGGATGTCTCCTTCGGCGTGAAAGGACTGAGCCGGTTCCGTGCGAACTTTTTCGTACAACGGGGGGCTATGGCCGCCGCCTTTCGAACGATCCCATATAAAATTCTCAGCTTCCAGGAGCTGGGCCTTCCTCCGATCGTCGAAAAACTCTGTGAGAAACCGCGCGGATTGATTCTGGTTACGGGACCGACGGGAAGCGGCAAATCCACCACCTTGGCATCCATGATCGACAAGATCAACCGTGAACGCCATGAACATATCATCACCATTGAAGATCCGATCGAGTTTCTTCACCACCACAAGAATTGCGTGGTCAACCAACGTGAAGTCAACTCCGACACCAAATCCTTTAAAGACGCTTTGAAATATGTCCTTCGACAGGATCCGGATGTCGTGCTCATCGGCGAGATGAGGGACCTGGAAACCATCGAGGCCGCTCTGACCGTTTCAGAGACCGGTCATCTGGCCTTCGCCACACTCCATACGAATTCCTGTGTCCAGACCATCAACCGGATTATCGACGTCTTTCCTTCCCATCAGCAGTCCCAAGTACGGGCTCAACTCTCTTTTGTTCTGGAAGGGGTGCTGTCCCAACAGTTAATCGCCAAGGCCGGAGGAGAAGGACGTGTTCTCGCCCTGGAGGTCATGATCCCCAATGCGGCGATCCGAAACCTGATCCGGGAAGACAAGGTACACCAGATCTACTCCACGATGCAGACCGGGCAGGGACAGTTCGGCATGCAGACAATGAACCAGTCACTCCTGGATCTCTATCAACGGCGGATCATCTCTTATGACGATGCCATCGGTCGGTCCACGGTCCCGGAGGAGCTACAGGCTATGCTGCAACATGGAACCACCACAACCGATTCACGAGAACATGCCGGGGCCCGCCCCGCAAAGGTCCGCTACTGACCCGGTTCAGGCCCGGAGCCTTTATCATCCAGAAACTCAGGAGAATGAATCATGGAAGTTTTCAAGTACGCAGGAAAAACGAGTTCCGGCGGGATCAAGAAAGGGGTCATCGAAGCGGCTTCCCGCGACGCTGCGGTCGCTATCCTTCGCCAACAGGGTGTCCGTACGACCTCCATAAAACCCAAACCGAAAGACATTGAAATCAAGATCCCCGGCCTGGGGGGCGGCGTCAAAGAAGCCGAAATTGTTATCTTTACCCGTCAGTTCGCCACCATGATCGACGCCGGGCTTCCGCTGGTACAATGCCTCGACATCCTCTCGGCACAGACGGAAAACAAGAACTTCGCCAAGGTCATTTCCGCAGTCAAGCAGGATGTGGAAGACGGATCCACCTATGCCGACGCCCTTCGCAAACACCCAAACATTTTCAGTGACCTCTATGTCAACATGGTGGAAGCCGGCGAGGTCGGCGGTATTTTAGACACCATCTTGAACCGCTTGGCCGGATACATTGAAAAGGCGATGAAATTGAAGAAAAAAGTGAAGGGCGCCATGGTCTATCCGGCAACGGTGGTCAGCGTTGCCGTCATTGTGGTGGTCATCATCATGGTCTACGTCATCCCGGTCTTTCAAAAAATGTTCTCCGGCTTCGGGGGGGTTCTGCCCGCTCCGACCCGGCTCGTGATTGCCATGAGTGAATTCCTGAAAGCAAACATCTTCTATATAATCATGGGGCTGTTTGCCTTCGTCGTTACCTTTTCCCAAACCTACAAGCGAAATTCAAAATTCAAAAAAGGGGTCCACATCGTCCTGCTGAAATTCCCCCTGATCGGTCCTCTGATCCGGAAGGTCGCCGTCGCCAAATTCACACGAACTCTGGGGACCCTGATCAGCAGTGGTGTACCGATCCTCGACGGGATGGACATCGTTGCACGGACGGCCAACAACAAGGTGATCGAAGAAGCCGTTATGAAGACCCGTACCAGCATCCAGGAAGGGCGGACCATTTCCGAACCGCTTGCAGAGACCAAGGTCTTCCCACCGATGGTCGTACAGATGATCGGCGTGGGAGAACAGACGGGGGCCCTCGACTCCATGCTGAGCAAGATTGCCGACTTCTACGATGAGGAAGTGGATAATGCCGTCTCCGCCCTGACCTCCATGCTGGAACCGATCATGATGGTTTTCCTGGGGGGAACCGTCGGCTTTCTTGTCGTCTCCATGTATCTGCCGGTCTTCCGGATGGCAGACATGATTCATTAATTCTCCCCCAGGCAGGATAACGATTCCCGCCATGGGGGGAAGAACTTCCTTCCCCTCGCGGCATAACCGCCGGAACACAATGATATTCCCATGTCTGCACGATTAACACCTCAGCAGGAAGACCTTTTCAGCCGCCTGAAATGGCTGATGTTCATGCGGATTGCGCTGGTCACCTTTCTGTTCGGAGTCACCCTCCTCGTCAGTCTGCGAAGCCCCCATAACGGAGTGATCTCCTCTTTTACCTCGCTCTATTTCCTGATCGGATATGCGTACCTCCTGACCGGTTTGTCCGCCTTTTTCTTCAAACAGATTCGTCATCCGGTACGCTTCGCCTACCTCCAGATTGCAGGAGATATCGTTTTTATCACGGGTGTGCTCCACATCACCGGCGGTATTGAAAGTCCCTTTGTCTTTCTCTATTTCCTCTCCATCATCAGCGGGAGTCTGTTGCACTACAGGAAGGGAGGCATCACGGCGGCATTGCTCAGCGCCCTTTCCTACCTGGCTCTCCTTTATATAAACACCCTGGGCGCCGCCTTCTTTCATATCACCCGCACAACATTCGACCCGCTCCGGATCTACTATCGGACCTTCCTGAACCTTTTTTCATTCTTTGTTGTTGCGTTTCTCAGTAATCAGCTTGCCCATCGGCTGAAAAAAGCCGGCGAAGAAATTCAGGAAAAAAAGATCGATATTGAAGACCTGCAGGCATTCAACGAGAATATCATCCAGAGTGTTACCAGCGGTCTGATCACGACCGATCTGTCCGGTTGTGTCACTTCGGTCAACCGTTCCGCAGAGAAAATCCTGGGCCTTCCGAAATCCGCTCTGTTGCACATGAATCTGGAAGAACTTTTCTCATTCGAAAAGATCACCCATTATCTGCATCGTAACCCCTTACAAGGAGCGCAGGAAGACTTCCGCCGGTTCGAAGTCACCTATACGAATCATGACAAAAAGGAGATGATCCTCGGGATGACACTGTCACTCCTTCGCAACAACCGAAAGGAATTGCAGGGTTACCTCTGCACCTTCCAGGACCTTACCCGGATCAAGGCCCTGGAAAAAAAGATGAAACGAAACGAACAACTGGCCATGATCGGTGAACTTTCCGCAGGCATCGCGCATGAAATCCGGAATCCCCTGGCCTCCATCAGCGGATCGATTCAGATGCTGAAGGACGAACTGGACCTCGACGATGCCAACCGGCGGCTGATGGAGATCATCCTGAAAGAAACAGACCGGCTGAATAACCTGATCGGGAATTTCCTGATGTACGCCCGCCCGAAACCGATCGAGCGGTCAAACGTCCTGCTGAAGGATCTCGTGGACGAAACAGTGACCCTGCTGCAATACAACCGGAGGATCCGGAAAAACCTCTCGATCGACGTCAACCTGCCGGATAAGCTGGAACTGGATGTTGATTCTACAGCCATGCGCCAGGTCTTATGGAACCTGGCCGTCAATGCCATTGACGCCATGCCGGAGGGCGGAACGCTCACAATCTCCGGGCGGAAGATTGCAGGCGACCGCCCGCTGGCAAAAAGAAAAAAAGGAACCCCCATAATCCGGATCACCTTCTCAGACACCGGCTGCGGCATCGACCCCGAAATCCGAGACCGCATCTTTTTCCCCTTCCACACGACGAAAGAAGGTGGTACCGGTTTGGGACTGGCCATTGTCCACCAGATCATGCAACAACATGACGGCTGGATCGATGTTGTCAGCCTCCCCGGCGAAGAAACAAGCTTTCACCTCTATCTGCCGGAGAACGTGCCGACAACCGTTTTGCAGGAGGTTTAGATGCATTCGATTCTCATTGTTGATGATGAACAAAGCATGCGGGAATTCCTCTCCATTCTGCTGAAAAAGGAGGGCTATGCCGTTCATACGGCCTCCAACGCACGGGAGGCCCTACAGCAGATTGAAGAACGGATCTTCAGCCTGATCATTTCGGATATCAAAATGCCGGGGATGGACGGTCTGCAACTTCTGCAGAAGGTCCGAAAGATCTCACCCGACACCCTCGTCCTGATGATCACGGCCTTCGGATCCACCGATACGGCCATCGAAGCCATGAAGAAAGGCGCACTCGATTATATCATTAAACCCTTCAAGGTTGACAAAATCAAAATGATCATCCGGAATGCCCTGAAGAAGATCGACCTGGAACAGGAAAACGCCCTTCTCCGCCGGGAACTCTTTGCCCGTAACGGCCTGGACCGTATCATCGGTAGAAGTCCTCTGATGAAATCGGTTTTTGAAATTATCCGGAAAACCGCCGACAGCAAGAGCAATGTCCTGATCACCGGAGAGAGCGGAACGGGAAAAGACCTGGTGGCCCAGGCCATCCACCGCCTGAGCCGTCGGAAGGACAACCCCTTCGTTGCCATCAACTGTGGAGCGCTTCCGGAAAATCTGCTGGAAAGCGAACTCTTCGGCTACCAGCAAGGGGCCTTTACGGGAGCGATGGAAAACAAAAAGGGTCTTTTCGAAGTCGCCGACGGGGGAAGCATCTTTCTCGATGAAATCGGAGAGTTGGAGCCGGCGATGCAGGTCAAACTTCTCAGGGTACTACAGAATCAGGAATTCCGACGCATCGGAGGGACCGACGACATCCAGGTCGATGTGCGTATCATTGCCGCTTCCAATCAGGATTTCAACAAGATCGTGGAAGAAAAACGCTTTCGCGAGGATCTCTATTATCGGCTGAATGTCATTCCGATCGAGATCCCGTCACTACGGGAACGAAAGGAGGACATCCCTCTCCTGGTCAACCATTTTCTAAAGAAAGTCGCTCCCGATCGAACGCTCACCATCACCGAAGAGTGTATGGAACGGTTATGCCGATACGAATGGAAGGGAAATGTCCGGGAACTGGAAAACACCATCGAACGATCGGTGGTGCTTTCACAGAAAGACCGGATCACCACGGAACACCTTCCCCGTCACATCATGGAAGGACGGATTCTCGGACAATCTCCAAAGGTTGACCTGCCGGACAGCGGCATCGACTTTGACCGGATTATCCGTGACCTGGAACGGGATCTCTTGACACAAGCCCTGACAAAGGCCGGAGGGATTAAAAAGGAGGCCGCCCGCATTCTGAACATGAGTTTCCGCTCCTTCAGGTACAAATTAAGCAAATACGAAATCGGTCAGCAGGAGGACCCCCGAAAAGAGGAAGAGGTCCCCGGATAGGGCGCTTCCCTTCTCCCTCCGTCGAGACATTGGAGTGCCTGTACCGCACTTGTCTTTTCATTCCGCATGTGGTAACTTGCATTTCATCGCTGGGGTTTCTACTCCCCATTCCAGAGAAAAAACCTCATTCAAAGGGAGTGAATTATGCTCATCATCAAGATGATCCTGGGCTTGCTGGTTTTTCTGATTCTCCTCTTTTTCTCCAATATCAACATGGAAAATGTCCGTCTTTTCTACACGCAGCAAAACTTTATCGAAGTCCCCCTTTTTCTCCTTCTCCTGATCTCCCTCTTGATTGGAATGGTCGTAGCCCTGCTCATCAGCGTCTATGAAAAGCTGAAGCTCAAAGGACAGATCAGAGCCCTCAAAAAAACGCAGAAATCCATGGAGGGGGAACTGGCTTCTCTACGCAAGATCCCGATCATGGAGAAAGAGAAGCCCCCGGTCCCGGTTCCCCCGGCACCGCACGCAGCGAAAGAACTATAGATGACCCCAACGCCCACGGATACACTCATGCTTTGCGGTCTCGCCCTGGCAGGAGGGATCATTGTCGGCCGTCTGATTCCCGGAAAAAAGCGAACACCAAAATCGGATACCCCGGGCAGGACCAGTTTTTACAAAAGTCTGAACTATATCCTCTCCAACGAACATGACAAGGCCATCGAGGAGTTCACCCGCATGGTGGAAGTCGACTCTGAAACGGTCGAGGTCTATCTTGGGCTGGGGAGCCTCTTCCGTTCCAAGGGAGAGTTGGGGCGAGCCATCCGGATTCACCAGAGTATTATCGTCCGGCCTTCACTGGATAAAAAAATCAAGATCCAGGCCTATTTTGACCTGGCCCTCGATTATCAGAAAGCCGGTCTTTTTGACAGCGCGATCGAAACCTTTCAGACCGTAATTCAGTCGGACCCGCGCCACCTTCCCGCCTACCGTCATCTGGAAAGAATTTACGAAGAAGAAAAAAGCTGGGAAAAAGCCTTCGACATTGAAAAACAGATACAGAAACTGACCAAAGCAAAGGATACAATGGTGCTGGCTCACCTGCAAACGGAAAAAGGAAAATCGTGTCAACAACAGGGAGCGCTCGATGATGCCGTCCGAAACTATAAAAAAGCTATTCAGATCGATCCGAAGTGCGTCGATGCCTACCTCCACCTGGGGGATTATTACCATGAACAGAAAAAGTTCACCAAGGCAATTGAAATCTGGGAAGGGGTCGCGGAACGGACGCCGGAGTATGCCTTTCTCACCTACAAGCGGCTGGAAAGTTCTTATTACGAGTTGGGACGTTATGAAGAGATGGAACGGATCTACCAGGAGAATATCGCTCGCAACCCGGGAGATCTCCAGACCCGGCTTGTCCTGGGAGACCATTATCTTCGAAAAGGGAATCTACAGGATGCGATCGCCGAATTCCAGGAAATCATCAAGGCTCAACCGGGCTGCATCGAAGCTCACCAGAAACTCGGGGAAGCCTTTCTGAAAGCGGAAAACAGTGCCGAAGTTGAAAAAGAGCTGGGAATCCTGGCCCATCTTTTCTCAACAAAATATCTATTTTATCATTGTAAAGAGTGCGGTTTTGAATCGAAGAATATTTTATGGCAATGTCCACAATGCAAGACGTGGGATACCTTTGTACATGGATAGAAACCTGTTTCAACTATCACTGAATGCGGCCCGGCCGGGCCGCATTCAGTGAAACAAACAGATTGTCTTTTTATTCGCCGGTGGCAGCCTTGTGCAGTTTAATCTCCACCTTCTCCGTCAAGGAGGCATAATAGGCACGAAGGATCTTCAGGACTTCAGGACGGCTGAAGTGATCCGGAACATCATCCCCTTCCGAAAGCATCTTGCGAAGCTTTGTCCCGGAGAGCAACATCCGGTCTTCCTTGCCGTGACAGCAAGTCCGCATGGAAGCCATCCCGTCACACTTGGTGCAGTAAAAAGTCCAGTCGATTTTAAGCGGCTGAGTCTCCAATGCCCCCTTGGGAATTTCGTCAAAGATATGATGTGCATCAAAGGCACCGTAGTAATCGCCCACTCCGGCATGATCACGGCCGACAATCAGATGGCTGCAACCATAGTTCTGACGGAAGAGTGCATGAAGCAGGGCCTCTCTCGGTCCGGCATAGCGCATATCGAGGGGATACCCCGCCTGGATGACGGTGTCGTCCACAAAATACTTGTCAATCAGGGTCCCGATCGCCTCGCTCCGGACATCGGCCGGAATATCTCCCGGTTTCAGTTTTCCTAAAAGCTGATGAATCAGGACACCATCACAGATCTCGATGGCAATCTTGGCAAGATACTCGTGTGACCGGTGCATCGGATTCCGGGTCTGGAAGGCGGCAACGGTACTCCATCCTTTTTCGTCGAAGATCTTGCGGGTTTCCGCCGGCGTCATGTAGACCCCTTTGTACTTCGTCGGGAAATCTCCTTCGCTGAAGACCTTGACCGGTCCGGCGAGATTGACATCGCCCTGGTCCATCACCTTCGCCACACCGGGGTGCTCCATCTCCGTCGTTTTAAAGACATGCTGACACTCGAATTCCTTATCGGTTCGGGTCATGGCATACTTCTCATTGACCACCATGGTCCCCATCAACTCGCCGCTCTCGTCATCGACAAGAGCAACTTCCTCCCCCTCTTGGAGGGTATCGGCTTGTTCTTTACTGGTGGAGAGAGTAATCGGAATCGGCCAGAAGAGTCCGTCTGCCATGGCGAAATTTTCACAGACCCCTTTCCAGTCCGCCTTCCCCATAAAACCATTCAGCGGCGTAAACCCGCCGATACCGAGCATGATCAGATCGCCCGTTTCCCGTGAACTGATCCGGATCTGGGTCAGCGATTTTGCATTTTCCTTTGCCTTGGCAAGCTCATCCCCCTGAAGCAGCAGGGGTTTCAGTCCTTGACCACCGTGTGGCTGTACTAACTTCGACATACCTTTCCTCCTTATCATAAATGTTTACGGCGTCGCGATAAGCCCGTCTACTGCGTTTACCTGATTTCGGTTCGTTGCGGCAAACAAACAGATATGCCGCACGCTTCAAAACCTGCGCGCCTTGTATGCGGGTCTTAGGACTATGCCGTGAAAGATCGATCTTTCCGCCGGCCCATAAGGCGTATGATTGACTACTGCCGATGACTCATCTTGGCATAAACCAGCGCCGTCGTCCGGTAAAAAAGATGGGCGAATTTCGAATAGGGCGCATAGGCAAAGAGATAAAAAACAAGCATCAGATGAACAAAATAGGTCAGCTTTGCCACGAAATTCGGATCATGATTGTCGACCCCCATATACCGGAAGATCTGCGCAAGCAAACCGGTGATCCCCACGAGGAGTACAACGGTCAGAAACCCCCAGTCAAAATAGGTTCCCAAGCCGGACTTCTCGTCCTTGGCCTTCCGGTTGAGATAGAGCAAACCGGCACCCACAATGAGCGCAACCGCACTGATATTCCCGATAAATTTCATCGCCATGAAGAGCATTTTCCCGAAGAGCGTTTCTTCTCCGGTAAAATACATGATGATAAAACCGAGGGTCGTGGTCACAGCCAGACCGATGAAGGCATAAAGTGTCAACTGGTGTGCCGTGGCCCGCTCCCGATTGATATCGCACTCCTTGAACTTGGAATGCGCCAGAACTTCCACAATGACATCCTTCAATCCGCTGATCAAGCTGCCCGAAGGCTGCTCCGGGGAATGTGCCTTCATATCGGCCCACATATTCGTAATCCCTTTGAATGCAGACCAGAGTGCAAAGAGTGCCGCAGAACTAAAGATGATATCGACCAGCCAGGTGTTGATAAAGGTTCCGAATGCGCCCTTGTGCATCAGATGGGGGGGGAGGGCCTTGTTCAGCCCCGGCGTCGCCAGGGCGGCAAGAAAGAGAATCACGGCCGGAATAGCCAGGATCTTCAGAAGCTGACTTTTGTCGTTGACCGCCCGTGCGAAAAACTTCACCGGCGCATAATGCTGGATCGCCTGTTTCCGCACCGCCCCCAGGACCTCTCCGGGTTTGGCCCCGCGGGGGCAATAAGTCGTGCAGTCTCCGCAGTGATGACAGAGCCAGATATCCGGATCGGAGACAAGTTTGTCCTTTAGTCCCCATCCGGCCCAGATCATCTCTTTACGGGGAAAAGGTCTGTCGTCCGGAGACTGCGGGCAGATCACCGAGCAGGTCGCACACTGGTAGCACTGTTTCAGTGTATCTCCGCCGGATTCTTTCAATTCCCGAATAAAATTCAGGTCCGGTTTTACCATCACTGTATCGGCCATTC
>JAADIO010000056.1 GCA_013151235.1 Deltaproteobacteria bacterium
TGACCCGGTTTTACAGTTTTACCCTGGCACTGCAGAAAGAGGGGCGGTCGAGTACCTGCTCCCTGGGGGACCCGGATATCAGTTCCTGCCAGATCCGTTACAACGGCCAGATGGTCCAGTGCAGCTACGCCATGGCCCTGCCGAAACCGAATAATATCTTCGAGCATGGCCTTGTCGGGGCATGGCAGCGCCTGCCTATATTCAAGAAGTTTCTCGACCCTGAGCGGCTCGAAGGCAAATGCGGCGCCTGTGAAAGAAAAAAGGTCTGCAAAGGAGGATGCCGGGCACTTGCCTATTTACAGGGGCGGGGGGAATGGGCTGAAGATCCGATCTGCCCCCATACACCCGTATTGCAGGAGGTATGACATGACCGATCCCAAGATAAGGCAATGGATAAAACCGGAAATTCGTGACCTTGACATTACTCGAGGGAAAAAGTGCGAGCCCAAAGACGGCGGACCGGCAGGACGGCCATGTGGACCACACACACCGGGTCATCCCGCCGGGCCCGTCGGGCCACCCCCATTATGCGGACCTAAAAAACATCGCGGACCCGGCCCGAAATTCAGTTGATCCGATGCCTCTTGATCGTTTTCTTCAGTGGGGGACCAAAACGCGGGACCGGAATTTCCCGGGAAGAGTCTTTGTAGGCGTGCTCTACCGGATCCTTCTTTACGGAATTTTCGATCCTCTTCTCTGGTTTTTCTACCGATTACGGTTCGCCCTTTCCGGTCAAGGATTGCAAACCTTCCGGCAACCCCGATTCCGCCTCCTCCGGGAGATCCGCAGCCGCTGCCCCCGCCCGATTCTGTTGCGTCTCTGGCTCCGTTCACATCCGGATCTCTGCGGCGCCTCCGGCTGGGTCGGCCTCCAGACGGCAATCCATACACTGAAGAAACGAACAAACACACTCCCCTGGCTCCTCCCCGAGGAAACCCTCCTGGCCCACTGTCTCGACTGCAAGGGGTTCGCCGTTCTCTTCTCGAGCCTGCTGACGATTTGCGGGTTCAATAACGAATTGTGGATCGGTCTTGCCGGAGACGGTGAAAACGGGCACGCCTGGGTTGTAATTGAAGACGGGGGGGGGCGAATTGCCGTGGACCAAATGAATGGTCTGGGGGTTCCTGAAGCGGTCTACCTCAAAGAACACCGTTTCGCGATGACGATCTCCCTCTGAGGCCCCACGACAATCCTTTCCGGTTCACAATCATACAACAATCACGGCATACTGGAAGACAAAGTCTGATTGCCGTCATCACTCACGAAATCCCGACGACTCAGGAGGACGTTTTTTTCACCTCTCCCGTTCGTCCGAAAGGACCGATGGTCTTGTCCCCGTACCGGATCAGCAGACCGCCTGCATTTCCGATATCCAGTTTCATCGATTCAACCATACTAACCTGAAGGTCCTCCCCCTTCCGGAGCGTGACGTCATAGTCCTTCTCTCCATCCACATTTACGGACAGCCAGGTCAGGTCCCCGGCAACCAGGTGAATGACGAGAGGAGCGGGAAGGGCCTTTTGCCGGGAAACGGGTTTCGGGGAGGAATCGGCCGCAGACGGAACCGACCGAGGCCTTCGGTGTCGTCCCGGCAGGGGACTGCAACTCCCTGACCGGGAGATTCTCGCCATCTTCAGCCTCCGGTCCCGCAGTCATCGTCGGAGACGTCTCGTTTTTCTGCTCCGTCGCAGGGAACATCTCCTCAAAACCGACCTTGAACCGGTCTTTGGGCGAAATTTCCGGGTGGAACCAGAATCGAATCCCGAGATAGAGAAGCCCCCCGAGGAGCAGCAGGATCAGGAAACCCCAGATCCACAGAGAACGGCCCCGGACCGGCTTCGCATCCATATTGGAAGAATCCTTTTGTGAAGCCGGATGCGACACGGCAGGTTCCGGCCCTTTTTGATACTCATGGTACCGAAGAAGCGCTTCATCAGGATCAAGACCGATATACCGGGCATAACTGCGAATGAACCCCTTGATAAAAACCGGGGCGGGAAGACGATTTTCGTTATCCTCTTCCAGTGCCTCCAGGTATCGGAAACTGACCTTGGTGTCATCGGCGATCTCCCGCAGAGAGATCTCCCGCAGTTCCCGTTCCCGCTTCAGGTACTCTCCAAAAGAGGGTTTTGAAGCACCTTCCGTAATCTTACGCAACAACCGCTGTTCCTTCTTTTCCATGGGGGTATCCGATCCCGGCGGACGGTCCTATTCCAGCAGGTCAATATATTTACGAGCATCCTCTTTCAGGGTACTGTCGGGAGACAGGTTCAGGGCCGCACGAAAATGCTCCAGTGCATTTTTCCCATCTGCATTCTTGAAATAGGAAAGCCCCAGCCCGTAATGAATATTTGCAAGATCTTTGTCTTTTTTCCGCTGCTTATCCGAATTCGTCTCCTCCGGTCTCTGCATTTTTGTATATCGATCCAGCGCCTCCGTCAACACCCGGATCGCCTCTCCCATCCGGTTGGAGCGATAGTAAAACTTCCACAAATCAAACGAGGCGGAGAGGAGTAGTGGATCAAGAGATAGAGCCCTTTTGAGCGAGGTCTCCGCCTGTTCCGGCTGTCCCATCAACTGTTGACAGAGACCGATATTCTGCAGGGCCAGCGCCGGGGTCCCGTAATAAGGATCTTTCAGCACCTTACGGAACTCTTTGACGGCATCGGGACAACGATTCTCTCCGGCGAACAGCGTTCCCAGATTCATCCGCGCCTCCGAATAGCCCGGACGGATCGAGAGGGCCTTCCGGTAGGACTTCTCCGCCTCCCGGTAGCGTTTCGTATAAAAATGAACCAGGCCCAGGGCATTGTCAATCCGGGCATCCTTCGGATTCAGGGCCTGTGCCTTCCGAAGCTGAACCAGGGCCGCCTGGTAGTTCTCTTCACCGAGATACCCGATCCCCAGGTCATAGTAGGTCGCGGCAATCTGTTTTTTCTTCGTTTTTTTTGTATGATATGCCATGCAGGCGGGAAGTGTTGCGGCAAACAGGACGATGAGGGTGACGGCAATGACCTTCCTGCACATCAGATATCCTCAAAATAAGTCAGAGTCTTGAACATTTTGAAACGTTTCTCGATATCCCGATAGGAAATTTCGCAAAGACGTTTCACGCTGAAATCTTCCACATTGTAGGAAGCCATCACACTGCCAAAGATGATGGCACGGCGCAGGGTCTCGTCGTTGATATTCTGCACATTGGAAAGGTAGCCCATCATCCCGCCGGCGAAAGAGTCCCCGGCCCCGGTGGGATCGAATACGGCATCAAGGGGATAGGCGGGAGCGGAAAAGGTCTGCGAACCATTAAACATGAGAACCCCGTACTCTCCCCGTTTGATAATCAGGATTTTCGGGCCATAGGAATGAATCTTCCGGGCGGCCTGAACCAGATTGACCTCCTCCGTCAACTGCCGCGCCTCGGCGTCATTGATGGTCAGCATATCCACCCGTTTCAACGCCTCGATCAGGGCATCCCGTTTCCCCCCGATCCAGAAATTCATTGTGTCAAGACCGACGAACTCGGGATTACGGACCTGCCCCAGGACCTTCATCTGAAGTTCCGGGTCGATATTCCCCAGGAAGACATACCGGCTGTCCCGATAGCTCTCGGGAATCTCGGGGGAGAAGGATTCAAAGACATTCAACTGGGTATCCAGGGTATGCGCCTCATTCAGTTCATAGCCGTATTCCCCTTTCCAGCGGAAGGTCCTGCCGGAAACCCGCTGCAGGCCCTCCGTATCGACATTGCGGTTTTTCAGAAGATCGATCTGTTCCTCGGGGAAGTCCTCCCCCACGACCGCCACCATCCGGATGTCGTTGAAAAAACCGGCGGCCAGAGAGAAGTAAAAGGCCGACCCCCCCTGGGCCTCTTCCACCTCCCCGAAGGGAGTTTTCACGGAATCAAAAGCCACGGAACCGACAACCAGAAGACTCATAAAAACCTCTTTACATGTTCAGCACTCAGACCGTAAGACCACAGAAAAGAGGAAACAAACACTCCCTCCGGCACACCATTTCCAGCCTCACTCCGGCGGCTTTTTCAGCAGGAAGGCCAGGCTCTTTTTCGTCTCTTTCGGAAAAGAGTTCGGATCGGTGAGGATCGCACCCTGTGCCGCCTTCCGGCAGTCACAACGAAACGTCAATATTTCCGTCGAAACGGCATGTGAGATCATCGCCTTCGCCATCGCCACATTCTGCCGGATAATCTGCAGCACCGCTTCGGCGTTGACATCGT
>JAADIO010000057.1 GCA_013151235.1 Deltaproteobacteria bacterium
ACCGGCCGGAGGGGGCCGATCTGATCTTGCTGAACACCTGTGCGATTCGCGAGAAGGCGGAGCAGAAGGTATTCAGCGATCTCGGCAGACTGAAGATTTTCAAGGCGAGGGATCCGGGGGTTCTGATCGGGGTTCTCGGCTGCGTGGCCCAGGCTGAGGGGGAGAAGATCCTCGACCGGGAACCGGCGGTTGATTTTGTCGTCGGTACCCGGGGGATGGCGGAACTTCCGGAGATCATCCGCAAGGCGGAAGCGGGGGAGAAGAGTCTCTTCCTCCGGCTGGAGGGGGAATTCGATCCCGGACGTTTCCGGGAGGCGTCGGTCCGGCAGAGCCGGATATCGGCTTTTGTGCCGATCATTTACGGTTGCGACAACTTCTGCTCCTATTGTGTGGTCCCCTATGTGCGGGGAAGGGAGTGGAGCCGTCCCGTGGATGAGATCCTTCGGGAAGTTTGCGGACTGGCTGAAAAGGGATATAAAGAGATTGTTCTGATCGGTCAGAACGTAAACTCTTATGGTAAAAAGAATAATATTAACAATGACTTTTGTGGATTGCTTCATCTTGTGAGTGAGGTAGATGGTGTCGAGCGAATTCGTTTTGTCACCTCTCATCCCCGGGATCTTTCCGGATCGGTGATTGCCGCCATGGCCTCTCTGCCCGCGATCTGCGAGGCGCTTCATCTCCCTGTCCAGTCCGGTTCGGACCGAGTTCTCGGCATGATGAACCGAGGGTACGACCGGGCGGACTATCTCGGGAAGGTGAAACGTCTCCGGGAGGCGATTCCGGGAATTGCTCTGACGACGGATATTATTGTCGGTTTCCCGGGGGAGAGCGAGTCCGATTTTGAAGAGACCCTTTCCCTGATTCGGGAGGCGGATTTTGACCGCCTCTTTGCTTTTGCCTACTCCCCCCGTCCCGGAACATCGGCCGTGAAGTTGCCCGATCCGGTAGCTGAGAAGACGAAGTCGAGGCGGCTTGCCGCCGTTCTCGACCTGCAGAAAAAACTGACCCTGCGGAAGCATCAGGCTCTTGTCGGGAGTTCCGTGGAGGTCCTGGTCGAAGGGGCCAATCCGAAGGTTGATGGGGAGTGGACGGGGAGGACCCGAACCAACAAGATCGTCCATTTCAGCGGCGCCCGGTCGGCGCCGGGTGAACTTCTGAACGTAATCATTGAAAAGGGGCTTCCGAACTGTTTGATCGGAAGGGCGGTCTCCTGATGAATGGGCAGGCCAAAAGCCGCATGACTGGAAGGGTGAACGCCTGGCTTCCTCCGATCCTTTATGCCGTAATGATCTTTTTGCTCTCGTCGCAAAGTTTTGAGACGGTCCACCTGAAGCATGGAACGGATAAACTGGTTCACCTGTTTTTATATGGCGGCTTCGGCTATCTGTTATTGCGGGCCTTTCATCAGGATGGGCAATGGACCGGCCGGGATGCCTGGGTCATCTTGATCGTTGTCCTCTACGGGATCAGTGATGAATGGCATCAATCTTTTGTTCCGGGCAGGAGTGTAGAGGCGTTGGATGTTTTTGCCGACGCTCTCGGAGGGGTGTCGGCCGTGATCTTCGGGAATGTCGCCGACCGTCTGGGTTGGAAGATCTGGTTCTGATAGAGGGGGGATGCATGGATTCGCAATGGCGGGAACAGCGTAAATATGACCGGGCCCGTATTCAAAAACTCGTTCGTTACCGGGTCATTGACGGGACGGATCCCGATCATATCTCGAGTACGAAACGAAGCTGCGTAATCAATGTCGGGGGCGGCGGGGTGTTGCTCAAAGCAAATGCGTTGGTTGTCGACGGCCTCCACATTTCCTACGATGATAACTCCAACGTCCAGAACTGGATTGCCCTGGAAATCGAGTTGCTCCCCGGACGACCTTCCGTCAAGGCGCTGGGACAGGTGGTCTGGTATCAAAGGGCCACGAATGATGAGGAATACCGCTACGATATCGGAATTGAATTCCGAAAAATCCGGGATGAGGACCGTCAGACGATCATCGATTTCGTCAGTCATGCGGAACCTTGTTGAGACAAAATTGAACGAAAATTCCGCTATTGATAATATTCCGAAATCAATTATAATAAAAGTATACACAACTCGGAAAAAGATCTTCCCGCTCAAGTCTTCTGCCTTCCTTTGTGAAGGGAAACTTGTAAATGAGGATACCGTCCCTCCGGGGGTGGTTGTTTATTCATCCTTCCTGCATCAGAGTCATTATGCCCATCGAAATCCTGATTCCCGTAGCGGTCTTCATCTTCGGCGCCATCGTCGGCAGCTTTTTGAATGTCTGCATCTACCGTCTTCCGAGGAAGGAGTCGCTTGCCTTCCCCGGTTCCCACTGCCCCGTCTGTAATACCTCGATCCGTTTTTACGACAATGTCCCGATCGCAAGTTGGATCTTTCTGCTCGGGAAGTGCCGAAAATGCAGGAGCCCGATCTCGATTCAGTATCCCATTGTCGAAGCGGTCAATGCCGGGGGGTACTTCTATCTTTATACCCGTTTCGGCCTGACCGGAGAGGCAGCGGTCTATGCTCTCTTTTTTTCAGCCCTGTTGGTGATCACGTTCATTGATCTCCACCATAAGATCATTCCCGACGTGATCAGTCTTCCCGGCATCGGGGTCGGCCTGTTGGCATCCCTCTTTGTTTTGCCCCTCACTTTTTGGGATGCCCTGATTGGGGCCGCCCTGGGATGGGGGCTCTTCTATCTGGTTGCCCTGCTCAGCCGCGGCGGCATGGGAGGGGGGGATATCAAACTGATCTCCATGATCGGCGCTTTCCTGGGCTGGGAAAAGATGCTCCTGACCATTATGTCGGGCGCTTTCGCCGGGTCCATTGTCGGGATCGTCCTGATGATCCTTTTCAAAAAGAGCCGGAAATACGCTGTTCCCTTCGGCCCTTTTCTCGCCCTGGGGGCGCTGGCCAGCCTCTTTTGGGGAACTTCCATGATTCAATGGTATCTCCATTTTATGTAAATTCTCACAGGGTTCGGAATCACGAATGGACAATGTGACGGTCTTTCAATCCACTTTTATTCTGATTGCCTTGCTCCTCTTCGTGATTCTTCTGGCGATCTATGCCCTGCAGAAGGTCCGGAGAGGATTTCTCCGCCTCACCGAATCGGAGGAGATCCTGGAAAAGGGAAAGATTCCCGGTGCCAACAAAGAGATGTCATTTGTCTTCGGGGCCTTTCAACAGACGTTGCAGGAGATTACCCAGAAAAAACAAGAACTGATCCGGATGCATCAGGATGCCGTGGAACGGGTGCGCCGTATGGAACGGTACAACGAGTGTATCCTGGAGAGTATGGTGAGCGGAGTTGCGGCATTCGATCGTCAGGGCAAACTCACATCATTGAACGGAGCCGCGGCACGGATCTTCGGCCGGGAGTTGGGGGGCGGTGCCATCGGCCAATCCTATGACGAGGTTCTCGCTGGATCGGAGGCGATGAAGGAGATCCTGCAGCGGGTCCTGCAGGAGAATCGCCGAATCCTCCGGGAAGAAGTTCTGCTGACCTTGCCCGGCGGCGAGCGCAAATGGCTGGGGGTGAATGTTTCTCCTCTGAAAGGAGCGGAAGGAGAGATGATCGGTGCGACCCTCCTCTTCACCGACCTGACGGAAGTAAAGGAACTCCAGCGTCAGGTGGAATTGAAGAATCGGCTGGCCGCCATGGGGGAGATGTCGGCCGGGATTGCCCACGAGTTCCGGAATTCGCTGGGGGCGATTCTCGGCTATGCCCGCCTGGCGGACCGGCAGGCCGGGGAAAACTCCGTTCTCAGGGAAGCAGCGGAAGGGATTATCACCGAGGTGAAGAGCTTCGATGCCATGCTCTCCGACTTCCTTCATTTCGCTCGTCCAATGGAATTGAACAGGGAAGCATGCCGGCTTGATGAACTGATCCGTGAAGCTCTGGAGGTCCTGTCCGATGAGATTGAAACGAAAAAGGCCGAGACGAAGGTGGAATGTAACGAAGTCCCTTCGCTCATGCTTGATCGGACGCTGATCCGGCAGTCGATGACGAACTTAATCAAGAATGCTCTTCAGGCGATCCCGGAAGGAGGGAGCATTGCGATCGAGGTGCAAGAGAGGACCGACAGAGTGGAGGTCCGGATCCGGGACAACGGGCCGGGGATTCCGCGGGATCTACAGAAAAAGATCTTTGAACCTTTCTTTACCACCAAACGGGAAGGCACCGGCCTGGGACTGGCGATTACGCAGAAGACCATTGTTGCCCACCAGGGAAACATACGGATCAAAAGCGATCCGGGGCAGGGGACGTTGATGATCGTTTCCCTCCCTTCGCAGGGAAACGCAGGCACAAAGGGGCAGAGGCACAAAGAAACAGGGGCAAAGGAGAAAGCCGGAAGAACATAGGTATAGAGGGGCAAAGAAAATCGATGAAAACCTATCGTGATTTAATGGTTTGGCAGAAATCCATGCTCCTTGTAACGGCCGTTTACCGAGAAACAAAATCATTTCCCCCGGATGAACGCTACGGTTTGACATCACCGTTGCGCAGAAGTGCCGTATCCGTTCCCGCGAACATGGCGGAAGGTTACGGCAGGAACTCTACATTGGACTTTGTGCCTTTGTGCCTCTGTCCCTTTGACCCTTGTTTTTAACATGGACAACATTCTCCTTGTAGAAGACAAAAAGAGCATGCGGCGCATGCTGACGCAGACCCTCCAGGCGGAAGGTTACCAGGTCTTCGAGGCCCGGGACGGGGTCGAGGCGCTGGAGCTTTATCGGAAGAACTGGATCGATTTGATCCTGACCGACCTTCAGATGCCGGAGATGGACGGGTTGGAGTTGCTTCGGAATCTCAAGGAAGAAGGTTCTCTCGTCGATGTTATCATCATGACTGCTTACGGCACGATTGAAAAGGCCGTGGAAGCGATGAAGATCGGTGCCCTTGATTTTATCACCAAGCCCTTTGACACTGATTATCTCCTGATCCTTGTCGGTCGGGCCTTGAAAAACCGCCGGATGGTCCGGGAGAATATGCTCCTCAGGGAGACCTTCTCCAAAGAATACGGAATGCCGGAGATTATCGGCCGGAGTCCGGCGATTCAGAATGTAGCGGAAAAAATCCGGAAGGTTGCCGCAACGGAGAGTTCGGTTCTTCTTCAGGGAGAGAGCGGGACCGGGAAGGAACTCTTTGCCCGGGCCGTCCATCAACTGAGTGATCGGAAGGATTCGAATTTTGTGGCCATCAATTGTGCCGCCATCCCCTCGGAACTGTTGGAGAGCGAACTCTTCGGTTACGAAAAGGGGGCCTTCACCGGAGCGGACCGCCGCAAGATCGGCTACTTTGAACTCGCACACCGCGGGACACTTTTCCTCGACGAAATTGTAGAGTTGCCTCTTTCCCTTCAGAGCAAACTCCTCCGGGTGCTCCAGGAAAAATCCCTCCAGAGGCTGGGAGGAACGCAGACCATCCGGATTGATGTGCGGATTCTCTCCGCGGCGAACCTCGATATTGAAGAGTGTCTTCGGCAAAAGCGTTTTCGTGAAGATCTTTATTATAGATTGGCCGTTGTCCCGATCGTCATCCCCCCTCTCCGTGAACGGGCGGAAGATGTTCCGCTCCTGGTCGATCATCTGCTGAAGAAGTACGAAAAGGAACTGAATAAGAAAGGACTCCGAGTGGAGGAGGATGCCGTTGCCGAGCTGTGCCGGCAGGAATGGAGGGGGAATGTCCGGGAGCTGGAAAACTGTGTTGAACGGGGTGCGATCCTCTGTCCCGGGAACAAAATCGGCCTGGAGGACATGGGGATTATTCCTTCTCGGAAGAAAAGCGGTCCCTCGGCTTCCTTCCCGGCAGGAAGAAGCCTTCAGGAAATTTCCGCCGAGGCGGCGTCCTGTGCCGAACGTAAGGTTATCCTCGCTGCGCTGCTGGAGAACGAATGGAACAAAACACGTGTTGCCGAACAACTAAAGGTCAGTTACAAAACCCTCCTCACGAAGATCAAAGACTATGACCTTGAAAAGGAGCGAGCCGGGTAGCTCGTTTCCTGGTTTTCGTTTTCACTGAGCCCGGAGGTGTAGTTCCAGTTTCCGTATCGGCACGGCCACTCCGTTCAGACCGACGGCCGGGATTGCAAGTTTCCGGATTGCCTTTGGGGTGAAGAGCCGGTAAAAGAGTGTGAGGGTCACCTTCTCGGTTTCAGCCGGGAGCCGGTAGGTGAGATGCCGTTTTTCTCCGGCTTTCAGCCGTTTGTCGAAGGCGATCCGGTCCGCCTTCCAGGCCGGCACTCCGACCTGCGTGCCGGCGGCGAAGGCCTTGAGGAAGACTCCCTGCTTGTCTTCCATCGGCCCTTTTGAAAAGTTCGACCAGATCATTTCATCCCGGGCGTTCCTTGCCGTTATCCTGAGAAAGGCCATCCGCATCGGGTTGGTTGCCGGAAAGGAGTGGGGGGTCCGGTTGGCAAGAGTGATCTTCAGCTCTTTCTTCCCATTTGCTGTTGTGATCCTTCCGGAGAGGTTGACTGATTTTTTCAACATTTCCGGATCGTGTCCTCCCATGATGAAATGCGACCGATGGGTCTTCTTCGCCGAGCCGACCGCCGGTGCGCCTTCCTTTTTCTCCATATGGCAGGAGAGGCAGTTTCCCGCCCCTTCGGTTTTCATGACGCAGATCGGCGTTCCCTTGGGGTTGACCATATGACTGTGGCAACCCATGCAGAGACGGCCCTTTGCAAAGAGGGCGGATCCCCGTGTCTTGTGCGGGGCTTTGCCGGAAGGGGAGGAGACGGCAAAGGTCCTCTCCCGGCTGATCCGGTAGCGGTTGAAATTCTTCCGATGAATGATGGCCTCGATACGATGACAGAAGGTACAACCCACACCTTCCCGTTCCATCCGGGCACTCGGATCCGGTTGTGCCTTCCCCGACATGAGCGCCTTCAGGTTCTTCGCCATCGGGGTATGGCAGCTGCCGCAGTGATAGTTTCCGGGCTTGCCTGCCTTTTTCCGGGCGGCGATGAACTTTCTGTAAACCGCGCGATGGGCCGGGTCTTTGTGCAGCGAGGATCGTGCATGTATTGAACTGTTCCATTCCTCGAAGATTGCAGGATGACACCCCTTACAGCTCCTTGATGGAGTAAAAGAGACCGCTCCTTGGGGGATTGCGTGTGCAAAGCTCAGGGTCGGAAAGAAGATCAGCAGAGAGATGAAG